>SXHS01000049.1 GCA_005773145.1 Planctomycetaceae bacterium
CAGCGTTTGAATTTGGCCTTCGGCCAAAGGTTCGCAGTCGGTGCCATTATGCTGGGGCGTTGCCCCAGGCTACGGTGCGTTCAGGCGGTCGGCCTGTGTGAGCGGATACCGTTATGAGCGTTGGTTGCCACCGGTTGGGGAATATGGGCGGCGATTACGCCCGTGCTCCTGTAAGCGAGGTGCTATTGCCGCCGGCGCCTTCGGCTGGGCGGTAAACGAGGTGCTATTGCCGCCGCCGGCTGGGCGGTAAACGAATTCATCTATGGGCTGCTCGACACAATCGAATGCAAAACGTTGCCGGCAACATCCGTGAGGCGGAAACGCCGGCCATTGTAGAGATACGTCAACTTGGTGTGGTCCATCCCCAATAGATGAAGGATGGTGGCATGTAGATCGTTGACATGCGCGCGATCGATCACCGATTTGTAACCGATCTCGTCCGTCGCTCCATGCGAAACGCCTGGCTTGATGCCCCCGCCAGCCATCCAGAACGTGAGGGCATGCGGATTGTGATCCCGCCCGGGCTTCTCGCCGGTCTGCGCGATGGGCAGGCGCCCGAATTCGCCCCCCCAGATGACCAGCGTGGAATCCAGCAATCCCCGCTGTTCCAAATCCGCCAATAACCCGGCAATCGGTTGATCCGTTTCCTGCGCAAACTGGGAATGGTTGCCGATTATGTCGCTGTGTCCATCCCAACTCAGTTGATTTTCGTTTCCGCCAGAGTAGATCTGGACGAAACGCACGCCCCGTTCCACCATCCGCCGGGCCATCAGGCATTGAGCGGCAAAATGGGCGCACGGTTTGTGTTGCATGCCGTACGAGCGATGGATGTGCTCCGGTTCCCGATTCAAGTCCAGGGCCTCGGGGGCCGCCGATTGCATGCGATAGGCCAGCTCAAAGCTCTCGATGCGTGCCGCCAATTCGAGTTCCTCAGCGGACTGCGCGAAGTGTCGCTGATTGAGCTGTTTGAGTAGATCCAGGTGCCGCCGTTGTTGTGCGTCACTGACGAGTTGCGGTCGCTCGAGGTTCTCAATCGGTTGTCCTTGCGGCTTCAGCCAGGTCCCCTGATAGACGCTTGGCAAGAATCCCGCGCCCCAGTTCGCGGCTTGCCCCTTGGGGAGTCCGCGTCCGAGTGGATCGGAGAGCACGACGAAGGCGGGTAGGTCGCGGCTTTCACACCCCAAACCGTAGCTGACCCACGAGCCCACACACGGATGTCCCATGCGTGGAACGCCGCTGTTCATCATGAACAACGCCGGGCTGTGATTGTTCGACTCACTAAACCCCGAATGCACAAAAGCCATCTTGTCCACATGCTGCGCGAGATGCGGAAACAGACTCGATACCCACTTGCCGCACTCGCCGTACTGGCGAAATTCAAAGGGCGATTTCATCACCGAGCCCACGGCGTCACGAAAGAATCCGGTGGTATTCTGAAAGCTGGGGTCAAACTCCGTAATCGGCTTGCCATGCCACTTGGCCAGGTCTGGTTTGTAATCCCAAGTGTCGATGTGGCTCGGGCCACCATTGATGAACAGCCAAATCACCGAGCGGGCCTTCGCGGGGAAGTGGGTCGGACGTTGCGCCAGAGGATTCACCGGAGCTGAGGCTGCGGCAGCGACCTGGTCCGTCAACAGGCCCTGATCCTCCAGTAAACTTGCCAGGCCCAAGAGCCCCATGCCCATGCCGCAACGGCGCAGCATCTGCCGACGACTCAGATTCGATGGGTCGATCGCGCCAAAGGGCTGAGAGTTCGGCTGCGGCATTGGTGCGACTCCGACGGATCGTCAGGGAAGGTACATGAACTCGTTCAAGGAAACCAGCAGTTGGCAGAAATTTTGCAGTGCCAGTGTTGGGGCGTTCGCGTGTCCGGCCGCTTCGTAATCAGCCTGATCGCGTTGAATCTCGGCGACGTGGGCTTGCATCTCTTCGGCCGTCGGTTCACGACTCAAGACCGATCGATAGGCCGCGCGAATGATTGGGTCCAGGCCGCCGGCCGAGTTGCGAACGAGCTGCGATGCTAGGTCCTCGGCGCATTGGCGCACGAGCGATCCATTCAAAAACATGAGCGCCTGCGGCGCCGTGGTCGTGGTGGCCCGCTCGCCGATGCTCGAAAGGGGTTCCGGGGCATCAAACAATTGCATACTAGATATCAACTGGCTGCGTTTGATGGTGAAGTACACACTGCGCCGCCGCATGGCTTCGTCTAGCGTTCCCAGGCCGTACATGCGCCGCTCGATCCGACCGGAGCTCGCCAGCATACTGTCGCGCAGGATTTCGGCATCCAGCCTCTGCAAGGAACGGCGCCAATACCAACGATTTTCCGGGTCCTGCTCGCTATCCGTCGGATCCGTGGCGGACGATTGACGATAGACCTGGCTCGTTAAGATCAGCCGATGGATGTGCTTCATGCTCCATCCGGACCGAATCAGCTCGGAGGCCAGCCAGTCGAGCAATTCCGGATGGGTCGGCCGCTGGCCCTGCATGCCGAAATCATTGGGGGTCGAGACCAACCCACGACCAAAATAATGTTGCCAGATGCGATTCACCAGCACGCGAGCTGCCAGGTTCCCCGCGCCATGCTTGGTATCGACCAACCATTCGGCTAAGGCGTGCCGACGATGACTGGTGCGCGATCCGTCGGGCGCGGCGATGGACCAAGGGGATGGGCCGGACTCGACGTTTGTCAACACACTCAAGTAACCCGGACTTGCGGGCTCCTGCTTTTGATTCGTATCTCCCCGCAACAAGTGATGAGTCTGCGGATAAAAATAGGGATACCCGCGGCCGCCCGCATGGTTTTCAACCGGCGGGAGGCCCTCCGTGCCGACCAGGATTTTCTCCGTGCGGGATGCCGGGCCCGTTCCGATCGTCGCGGTGATTTCACTCGGCACCGTCGTGGTGAAATTCGCAACCAACTGATAGTAGTCGCGCGATGAAATCGGGTCGTATTTATGGTCGTGGCAGCGGGCACAGCCGACGGTCAAACCCAAGAAGGCGACGCCTGTCGTGGCGACCATATCATCCAATTGGTCGTACCGAGTTCTCTCAAATTCGGCCTCCGTGACCTGGCTGGGTAGCACGCCCGCCGTGAGGAATCCGGTCGCCATCAGCGCCCAAGGGTTGTCGGGCGCCACCTCGTCACCAGCCAGTTGCCAGCGGACGAAATCATCAAATGGCAGATCATCGTTGAGGGCCTTGATCACAAAGTCGCGGTAGTGATAGGCCGAGAGGCGATCGGAGTCATGTTCGAATCCACCACTTTCGGCGAAACGGGCGATATCGAGCCAATGCCGCGCCCACTTCTCGCCGAACTCGGGCCGATTCAACAGCCGATCCACGACGACGTCGTATCCCTCGGGGCCTGCCTCGCGCAGCGCCTCAACCTCCTCCGCAGGCGCAGGAAGTCCCAGCACGTCGGCGTACAGACGACGCGTGAGCGCACGCGGATCCGCCTCCGTATTCGGCGTCAGCCCGCGCGATTCCAGTGAGGCCAGGACAAACCGATCCAAGGGAGTATGGCACCAGGAAACGGTTTGAACCGACGGCGGCACCGGAGCGGATAGGGGAACGAACGACCAAAACGATCGATCGGCGGCACTCCGTCCCATTTCCGCGGCGTGTGTGTTCTCGCTATCCCCCAGCGGGGCGTCGTAGGGTGCGCCCAAGTCCAGCCACTGGGCCA
>SXHS01000359.1 GCA_005773145.1 Planctomycetaceae bacterium
CAGCCTGGACCAAGTGGCTTCCTGCAGCCGAATCCACCGCACCGGTTTTCCAATCGCTGATTGCGCGGAACGAATCGACCAAAGACGATCCGCAGCGTTCAGACGTGCATGCAACCGCAGAAAGAGACGCTCGGGCATTGGCGGGAGATACCTTGTCCGAACCGCTGGCCGATTCGGCCAAAGCCCATTCAATCAAGCCGAGTCCCGTTTCGCCCAAGCCCCTCAAGGCCGTAGCGTATTTGCTCGTGGGGATCCTGATCGTGGTTGCCGGTGTGACGGTCTATCTCCGCCGCGAGTGAAACGACGGTCCGCGTTCTACCCGTCCAGTGCAGCACAATCGGTGCGGTGGTGTGCCGCCCCGTTAAGCCTCACACGGCGGCGAGGATTTCCGCGTTGAGCAGTGGCTTGTACCGCCCTACCAAGATGCTCTGGTAGGCGACCAGGTCAGTGGAATTGGATTTTGATGTGAAGAGACGGACGGTCAGTGATTCGAGCGAGCAGCCATATTTTGAGCAAAACGGTGCCCAGGCCTTCTGGGCACCCTCGCGGCCAAATTGAACATCAAAGCGATCTTTAAGATTCAGGGCCCCGCCGACATACAGTTTCGGCTCGAGGTCGGGGCTTTCGACTAGATACACGCCGGCTTCCTCAGGCGCGTGATTCCACGCATCTTCAAAGGCATTCTGCGTCTGTTCAAACCGATTGGGGGTCAAGAGGGCGGCACGCGTGCGGGCATCCCGGGCCAACTTCCGCAGCTTGAGGGCCGCCCAGCGGTATTCCAGCGGCTCAAACCCAGGAGCCAGGCGGTGGGCGACTTGGTCGAATTGCGCAGCAAGTTGCGGGTCACACAATATATCATCCAGACTTGCGGCGCCGTCCTTGACGAGCAAATTCCAGGCGATCTCGCTGGCAAACAAGAATCGGTCGCACGCATTCCAGTCGATGTCGGTTCGGCGCGAGGTGGGAATGTCGGCGAGTTGCCCGCGCTTTCGCAGGTTGAAGAGTTGGCGATTCCAACTGCCGGGTTCGCCCGGCAATCCCAGCTGGCGACATTGTTCGCTCAGGGCAGCGCTTAATCTTGGGTCGGCGACGACCCGATCGAGCGAATATCCGTCGTTGACCGTGCGAAACGCTTGAACGAGTCCTTTTTCAAACAGTGCGCGGGATCGAGCCAGCTCATGATCCGTGGGAATGGGCTGAGCCTCAGTTGTTACGACTTTTCGGCGACCGCGCTTCCCCGGTGCGTCCGCAAGCGATTTGCCATGGCGAGTGAGAGGCGCGCTCACCAACGGTTCAGGCGCCCCATCGAGACGGTCGCCAGTCGCGACCTGAGCCAGCCGCTCCGCACCGCGCGCGGCGTATTCTGGGGAGAGCTCAAATCCCACGAAGTTGCGTCCCAGCTTCTTGGCGACAACCAACGTGCTGGCACTTCCGGAAAACGGATCGAGGACCATCTCCCGCTCGGACGAGCAAACGCGAATGATGCGGCCCAACAATTGTTCCGGCATCTGGCAACCATGAAATCCCGCTCGCTCCTTGAACGTACCCGCCACGCGGGGAAAGTACCAGGTATCTTCCTCGGCAGTGAAGCAATCTTGCAGGTCTTGCGGCCGGAGAATCCAGGTATCATCGGGGAGCCGGCCGGTGGGGTTGCTGCGGTTGTCCGCGTATACCAATTGCCTCGCCGAGTAGACTCGGTTATCGAGATCATCCGCTCGGAACGTAAATCTCTGCGGATCCTTGACGAAATGAAATAGGTGCGTGTGAGATCGGCTGAATTTTTGCTTGCAATTCACTCCGAACGTGTAGTACCAGATAACCCAGCTGCGACAATGAAACCCCAGTTCCTGACTGACAATCTTGAGTTCAGCCGCGTAGTCGTCGCCAATGGCCAACCAGAACGTGCCGTCGGGCTTGAGTACGCGATGCACCGCGGCGATCCATTGCCGCGACCATTGCAGGTACTCATCCCGCTCTTGGCAATCATTGTAAACATCGTACTTGTAGCCAATATTAAAGGGCGGATCGGCAAATACCAGGTCGACACAGCCGCCGGGTAGCGTTGCCATGCCGGCCAGGCAGTCGGTTTGGTGTACGCGATTGAGCTGCTCAGCGGGAATCGTTCTGAGAACCATGAGAAGACGCCTCAGCTTTAGCAATCACCATGTGATTAGACTTGGGTCGTTTTCCAAACATCGCCATACAGAGAGATATTTATACCGCATGCCTTGAGGGGGCGCAATGGGAGACCTTCCTATGAGGCCAATTGCTGTCTGGACGGACGTGGTACGATAGGGACCGATAAGGCGGCATCGATCTGGCACATCAAGAGGGTCAATATCGTGAATTTCAAGATGCTGTTTCGACAGAAATTCGCTGGTGTCATCGTCGGAATACTGGCAATCGATCTGGTTTGCCAGAGCATGGCGGTCATGGCGGACGAACCGACCGCCATGACGGTCGAACAGCGGTCCGCGTGGCAGGCGCGTATCGATTCATTGCGGGGGGAGCTGAAGTCGATCTCCGGCGAGCATGTCGTCGACGCTGAGGTGTTTCTCAAGGGGCTAGAGTGGGCGCTCCGCTACGATGAAAAATTCTCTGCGGCCGACCTGCAGACGCTGGAATGGGCCCTGGAGGAGGGGCGGGCGCGGATGGCTGCGCTGGTCGAGAAACGGCCGAATGCCACGGAGCGCCCTGGGGCCATCGTCCGGGGTTATCGGTCGCAGTTGGATCAATCGGTTCAGCCCTATGGCGTGATCGTGCCCGACACATACGATCCCAAAACCCCGATGCGATTGGATGTCGTGTTGCACGGCAGCACACGCCCTGTGGGCATGGCCGAATTACGCTTCATGAAACGATTCGACCCCAAGGCGTATCAGGAAGCGGGCCAAGCGTCACCGTTCTTGGAATTGCACCCCTTGGGTCGGGTCGAGAATTGTTATCGATGGGCGGGTGAGACCGATGTATTTGAGGCGATCGAGGACGTTTGCCGTCGCTACGCCGTGGATCGCAGCCGTATCGTGCTACGGGGCATGTCGATGGGCGCATCGGGTACCTGGCACTTGGGATTGCAATACCCCGACCGGTTTGCGGCCATCGGCCCTTATTGTGGATACGTGGATACCCATCGATTTTCTGCAACCCCTTATCCTAACTTCGTGAAAGTAGGCCCGCTCCCCGAGCATCAAGAGGCCGCGCTGCATATGTTGGATGCCGTCGACTACGCGGCAAATGCCAAAATGGTGCCGGCCATCGCCTGTATGGGAGAAAAGGATCCCTTCTTCGAGGCACACGTGATCATGGGGGAGGCAATGGCCCGTGAAGGGCTAAAAATGGTGAACCTGATTTCCCCCGGAACCGCGCATCAGGTGGATCCGGTGGTGCATGCCGAGCAATTGCGACGCATTGCGGAACACGTCGCCGCCGGACAGCCTCGGGCGCCGCTAAAAGTGGAATTCGTTACCTGGACGCTCAAGGTCTCAAACTGCTACTGGATTCAGGTATTGGGGCTGGAGCAACACTATCATCGGGCTGATATCTCCGCGCGATTTGTCGGCGATCGGGTGATCGTCGACAAACTGAAGAACATTGTGCGTTTCGCGATTCGCGCGGGGCGGACGCCACAGACTCCGCGGTCGGTGCAACTCGAGGACACGGTGCTTGATATCCCCAGTCCTGGCGGTGATCCGGGTGACATTGTGTTGGAGCGGGTGGACGGCCAATGGCACGTGGCTGCTCCAGATGAACACCGTAAGGTCCGAGGCAAAACGGCCGGACTGCAGGGGCCGATTGATGATGCCTTCACGACGCCATTTCTTTGCGTACGTGGTACGGATCAACCGTGGAACGGTCTGCCCCATCGCTATGCCATGGCCAGTCTGCAGCGATTCGCGGAGGATTGGCGACAATACTTTCGCGGGGAACTGCCGATTAAGAATGACACAGACGTTACTCCGGACGACATCCAGACGAAGAATTTGATCTTGTTCGGTGACCCCGGAAGCAATCGCTGGATCGCCAAAGTGCTCCCCGATCTGCCCGTTCGTTGGACGGAGCAAGAGCTTCGGATGGGGGAGCGCGCGTACGCAGCCAACAGCCATGCGCCCGTGCTGATCGCCCCCAACCCGCTCCCCGGTGCCTCGGGCCGCTATGTTGTGCTGAACAGTGGGCACACGTTCCATGGAACTGAATTGGGACGCATCAACTACCTGCTCTTTCCCCGTTGGGGAGACTGGGCCATCATGCGACTGGAACCATCGCGCGCCGATGCCCTGGATGACAACGTCCAGGCCGTGGGCTACTTCGCAGAAGACTGGTCACTCGGCAAGTGATTCCGGCCTTGCGGGGACACAAGAAGCCCCAAACCGCGTACCGAGCCCATCTCCTAAGTATTGCTGCCTCCCCTTGGCGTACTCCGCGCCTTGGCGGTTACTGCCCTGCCGCAGGGATATTCAACCGCAAAGGCGCCAAGGACGCAAAAAATCTTTTCTTGGTGACCTTGACACCCGTTCACGTGTCCACTACTATACACCTGAATGCCATTCAATGACAACCAGGGCTGTGGGTAATATGTCGACCAATGGCAAGCGATCACAAAAGGAGTGAAGCGATGAACGGGACGAATTGGGTCATGAATTCGTGCGGATGGACTGGGGAACGCGGTGGTCGGATGACAAGTATGGTCCGGTGCTGGATGGCCGTTTGTCTCGTCCTATGCCTGGGAGCGGCGGGACTGGGTGCGCGAGCCAACGGGCAAGCCGTGGTGGTTCAGACGCCTCCAAGTGGGTGCGTCGATAAGTCCCAATCGCCGGCAGCGGTGGCGACGCTACACCCCGCTGCGAAAATGGGAATGCCGCCCATGCAATCGGCTGCACCCTGCACGGAGGATCCGACTGTGGGGGCTATGGCGGCCGCCGCAGAATCGACGGTCGACCAAGATTCCGTGGAGCCCAAACGTAAGGCAACGGAAAAAGACGCGAAAGGGACAAGTCGGGGCGCGAGGACGGGGGACGAGCCAACTCCCCGGGCGAATTCGCAACGACGCCAACGGGATGTGAGGGAGGCGAAGGGAGCACGTGGTAGTGCCAAAACTGGAGTGGTAAGGAGCAAGCGAGGGGAGGCGAAGGGGAAGGACAAGGCGGCCAAGACCAAGACGATGAAAATCAAATCGACGAAGGTCAAGTTGTTATCCCCGAAACGGGAGTCGTCCAAGACGAGGGCCAAGTAACCGCGACGACGTCGTAGCGACTAAGAAGGTGACACCGTTGCCGGTTGGCAGGGTGTGCTCCTGGGTTGGTGGTCCGGGGGAGCGTCGTCCCTACCACGACCTTCCCCGGGCTCCGCCCGATGGACGCCAAATGCCTCTGGCAAACGCCGCGCGGGGCGATGGATCGCAGTCGATGGATCGCAGTCGACGGATCGCAGTCGGTGGATCGTAGTCGACGGATCATGGGTGCCACGGGCGGCTTGTCCGCCCGTGCATGTGTGGCGCGAGTGACGTTCGAATTTGGCCGGAATACGCCCCGAAGGGCAACGCCGTGAAAGATTTTTACCGCTCGTTTCCAAGATCCCGCCTGGGAACTAGAGAGAACTACAAGCACGAAGCGCAAGCGAGTGAGTCCCACGCAACTGAGGGATATGTGGTACGATAAAGAGCCTTGCCTGGGAACGAGGCAGGTTAGTTGCCCGAACCGAGGAAGCGGGCGCATTGTTCCATCAGCGGTCCGGCCGCCTCACGCTCTTCACTCACCACGGCGGTCGCCCCCGAGCGTATGAGCTTGGCTGAGATCGACTGGAAGCGACAACGCACCACAATCGGCATCGACGCATTCACCCGCCGCATGGTCCGCACAATATCAAGCGCCACGGTGTCGCTCGGAACGCACACCACCGCCAAGTCACAGCCGACAATCCCGGCACTCGCCAGCACTTCGGGATCTCGTGCATCGCCGGCGTGGACGGTAAAGCCATCCTGAGCAAACGCATGCAAATTAACGGGGCTCAAATCGACGAGCGTCACTTCGATCCCCTCCGTCTCCAATCGTGAGGCCACTTGAGCACCAATCGGACCGATCCCCACCACCATCGCTCGAGTTGCCTTCGACACGCTGAGCACGTTGCGTCGGCCGTTTGTACCGCCAGCGGACTGAGCCCACTTCAGTCCGTATCGCAGCATGACCGGGGTCGCCACCAGCGTTACCACGGCGATGAAGAGCATGCGGTTATAGTCCAAATCCGAAATGATTCCCGCGTTCACGCCCCGCGAAACAAGCAAGAACGAAAATTCCCCCAATTGGGACAGCCCAAGCGCCATACCGAACGCGCCTTGCCACGAGAGCCCCACCAACCGCAAAGCAATGGCTGTTCCGACAGTCTTAAGAATTACCATGCCGACGACGCCGGCTGCCAACAAAAGGGGCTCGGATACGACGGCCGACGGCTGCAATAGCATTCCCAGTGTTACAAAAAATACAGCGGCAAACGTCTCGCGGAATGGCAGGATAATCGCGTCGATCTGCTTGCTTAGGCGATTTCCACTGAGCACCAGTCCGGCAGCAAACGCCCCGATGGCGGGGGGTAACTCCAGACGGTGTGCCGTCCAGGAAAGGCCTCCTAATAGTGCCAGCGTAATGAGAACAACGATCTCCACACTTCTCAGGCTGGCCAGCCAAGCAGCCGCCAACTCCGTCATGAATCGGTGCAGTATTGCCACCGCCAAGATAAAGGCAGCGGTCTTCCCCACCAGCAACAGGCCATCATTCCATGCAGGAAATGGCGCATCTCCCGTCATCAGGGGCACAAGAAGTAACAATGGGATTAGGGCAGCATCCTGAAACAACAGGACAGCCAACGCGCGGCGACCATGGGGCGACGCGGCTTGGCGTTCTTCCGCGAGAGCGCGGAAGACCAGAATCGTTGAACTAAAAGCGCCGGCGGTACCAGCCAGCAGCGCCGCAGCTGGACTCATCCCAAACCATCGCGCCACCATGGTCAAAGGCACCGCGATGAGGATCATCTGGCAAGCACCGCCCACAAGGAAGAAGCGACGCAGCTTGACCAAGTCATCAATTGAGAACTCGATCCCCACCGAGAAAAGCAACAGAAGAGCGCCCGCCTCGGCAATCAACTCCAATTCGTGCCCCGGCTGCCCGACCAGCCCCAGGCCGCCGTGGCCAATGAGTGCCCCGACCACGAGGTATCCCGCCAATAGCGAGACCGACCAAAGGCGGCAAATCACACCTGAGACCGTCCCGGCCAACAGGACAACTACAAAATCCCGAATGAAATGCCCGATATCCATGGAAATGCTTCGCGGCCAGGACTCAGTTCTTGTTAGCGGGCCGACCCGTGAGCATCACAGAGCCGAACCGAATATGGAAGACCGTCAATTCAACAGGCTGACGTCGACGAGCACGGTTAGGGTGCTGGCGCCATCCCCAAAGTAGAGGCCCTTAATGGGAGCAACATCAAAATAATCCCTACCCCAGGCCAGGGTGATGTGGTCGCTGCTGGGCAGGCAATTATTCGTTGGATCGAAATCAACCCAGCCACACTGTGGAAAAAAAACCGACAGCCAAGCATGCGATGCGTCGGCGCCAACCAATTTCGGTTTACCTGGAGGCGAGTGCGTGACCAAATATCCGCTTACATACCGGGCCGCCAAGCCGAGTGATCTCAAACAGGCGATCTGCAGATGGGCAAAATCCTGGCATACGCCTCGCCGCAACTGTAATAGTTCTCCTGTGGTCGTATTGAGTGTTGTGGCTTGCGGATCATAGCGAAAGTCCTTGTGAATGCGGTGGGTCAGCTCACGGACCCCCGCAAAGAAAGATCGGTTCGGCGGAAAGCTGGTTGCCGCGTAGGCCCGCACATCGGCGCCCCGCTTAACATAGGGAGAATCGAAAGTGTACAGCGATGCCTCGAACGCCGCAGGCGACGTCGGCTGCTGAAATACTCGTGCCGCTTCCTCCCATGTCCCTTCGTCCGCTATTTGATGTTTCAGATCGCGTGGCAACAACTCTACCGCCGCTTCGAGTGTGATTGACAACTCGGCATGCGGCGATTCAAACATGAAGTACGTTGCTTCGTTACCAAAGTAATCGGTCCAGGAATGCAGCAACATGGGATAAGGCTCGACGACAATCCGGGACTGCAGACAACGTTGTGTCGCACAGGAACGTGGCGTCAGCCTGGCCTGGTTGTGGGCCAGCGTAACCGGGTGAGCATATTGATAGAGCGTCCGATGCACAACCTGCAACTTCATGGTTCGCCCTCTGCCGCAGGACGCACAGCAGCCAATTGGCGAATCGGTGCTGTGTGGGACAAGTAATGGTGCGTGATGCTATCGGAAAGCTGCCGCAGAAACTGTTCAAGCGATGTCATCAGTTGGAATAACCGCGTGCGGCGACCGGTATCGTCGGATTCGGTCAGAGCGTCGACATCGGTCAGCCGCAAACACGCCTGCATGTGCTGCATCAGCCGCTCCTCAGGTGTCGGCAGAGGCCGTATGCGATCCGTGGGCAAGTGGGTGACGTGCTCGGAGAGCGCGTTCAATTGGTAACCAACCGACCGTGGATTGGTCTCGTCCACCAAAATCAGATCCAGCAGAGGCGCCAGCTGTAGCGAAGCCAGGTAGCGATGGCGATACGTCATTGAGCTGTCTGCAATCTCAAGAATCGACTCCAGCAGTGACAAGGGAGATTCCGAAGCCTCAACAAGCGTGCGCCGTACCAAACCGAGCACTTGAAGTGCCCGCTCGATACGGCGGCCCATGTCCAGGAATCGCCACACGTGTCCACGCGTCATGCTCTCCATGCCAATGCCCGAGAATGCCGCGAGCAAATTCAACATTTGATTCAGCAGCAATAAGATCTCGCCCATCCGCCGTGGCGTGACTTCCCTGGCAAATAGCCGCGCGGGATCGAGTTGGCTGACGATTCGCCAACCATCGACGGACAGCCGGTCGCGGACCTGCGTCGCCGTGTGTTGGAAACCAGCCAATTGCTGGGCTAACGAACCCATCTTGTTGGGATCGAAAACCCAGGGGGCAATGAGCTCGGGAGCGCGATAGGGCGCCTGGCCTCCGCTAACCAATACGCTGGTTGTATCATCGTCGATTTCCCCCAAGGCTCCCAGCAAGCGAGCGATTTCCTTCCAACCGGTCGGTTCCAGTTCGCTCGTGAGTCGGACGACACAGGAACGTAGATGCCGAGCCAGAGCCTCGGCACGTTCAGCATAGCGTCCCAACCAGAAGACATGATCGGCCACACGGCTGGTGACGTCGTTGGCGCTGCGACGCAGTTCGACGGCGGATGCTGCCCGCGGTAACAATGAAACACTTTCCACGGGCTGGTCGGACAGCACCCATACGTCCTTGCTGGCTTGCCCGCTCGATGCCGACTCATCCCCGACCGTCGGCGTCTGTGTCACTCGACACAAGCCGCCGGGCAAAACACGGTATCCATCCGCAGAGGCAATCGAAAAGGTCCGCAGTACGACTCGCGCCGGCTGCAGTTGATCCGCCAGCCACGTCGGCGCTATGGAACGCGCTAGAGGTTCTTGCACCACATATTGGCTCGGATCAACTCGAACGCGGTCCAGGTGCTCGCGTCGCTCCGCCAGCGACAGCGTCCGGCCATCCACAGGAGGATGCGCGCGGTATATGTATGCCCGACGCAAGAGTAATCTATCGAACTGACTCTCCAGCAGGCGCATCCCCTCGGCCGTACCGCACCACCAGGTGGGCTTACACGCTAGAAGCAA
>SXHS01000360.1 GCA_005773145.1 Planctomycetaceae bacterium
CCCTGCAGACGTATGGCGGTTGCGATGTGCTGGCGCGGGCACCGCTGGATGCGAAAGTGACGGTGACACCCGCCCCAGAGCTTGGCGCTCCGGCAGCGGACCCCAGGGAGTTCGTGCTGCGCGATCTCTTGCGCGAGCCTTATTCGCTACGGCTGAATCCGAATCTGCGTTGGCATGTTCGTCGCAGTCCCGGGGACGCATTGCGGGTCAACCTACATCGAGATCACTTGGTATTTAGGCCGAGCGAGACGTGGTCGATCGATGTGATTCCCGTCCATTTGGCGTTGAGTGGAGAGGGTCCACTGCGATGTGCGATTCGCTTGGTATTGGCGGGGACCTCACAATCGCTCTGGGAAAGCGAAAGCGATTTGGCAGTGGATGATCGCGGTGAGCCTGTGCCGATCAAGGGGCTGCAGGTGAGCGTGCCCGATCGCGAGGGAGTCTTCGAGTTGGTATTGAGTGTCACGCGCGGGGGCATGCGTCATTCGATTATCCCATTACCATCCCGTGCGGAGGTGACACGCACGATTCAATTGATCGTGGTGGAGGAACAAACAACGCTGGCAGTAGCACCAACTGCGGACTCGTCCGGGTCGTGGACCGCCTTAGCCGCATTCGATCCGACGGAGTCACGTTGGTGGGAACGCCTTGCACGCATTTCTCAGACTCGACATCTGCCCGCGACGAAATTGCTGCCGACGTCACTGTCCGGGCCGACAAGTTTCGGCCAGACGGAGATCGTGCGCCGGCAGGAGCGATCGTGGGCACAATTGGCCGGCGAAGGCTGGTACGCCTATCCCATCCCCGTGTCGGCGATCGGCCAACCGCATCGCGTGGAAATCGACTATCCGCGAGACCAGCCGCAGGTATTGGTGGCGAGTATCGTGGAAGCTGGGGCAGGGGACACGGTCATGCCGGTGGGGCGCGATTGGGGATGGAGCGTAACCCCTTCGGCGGTTGCGTCGGATACTGCCGCAGGAACTCAACAGTTGGTCTTTTGGCCGCGCACCGTCCATCCCTATCTGCTGTTATCCAATCCACTCGCCGATGTTCAGTCGGCGTTTGGAACCATTCGAGTCCTGGCGGGGCCGGCTAAGCTGGAGCCCTTGACGCCCCCTGTGACGGGTGGTGGGCGGCGTATTGCTCTGGCGCACTTCGGACGCCCGTTGTTCCCAGAGTCCTTCGGTGCCTCAGAGGCCATTGACGGGGCTTCGAAGCGAACCTTTGATGACTGGACCACCTTTTATCAAGGTGCCTCGCGTTTGGCGCAATATCTCCACTATGCGGGTTATGGTGGTGCCGCCATCGCGGTCCACTGTGAAGGGAGCACGATCTACCCCAGCCGACTGCTGGAATCCTCGCCGAAGTACGATACCGGCACCTTCTTTAGCACCGGACAAGATCCGGTGCGCAAGGATGTGTTGGAGTTGCTGCTGAGGGTTTTTGACCGCGATCAACTCACACTGGTCCCCGTGCTCCAATTCAATGCACCCTTGCCAGCGCTAGAACGGTTGCGCACATCGGGTGACCATGGCGTTGCATTGGTCGATCGTGACGGTCAAGATTGGGTGGATCGCTTTGGCTCGCATCACGGTATGGCCCCCTATTACAATCCATTGGACGACCGCGTGCAGTTGGCGGTGGAGCAAGTGGTACGCGAGTTGGTACGCCGTTACGCACCGCATCGTTCCTTCTCAGGGCTGACATTGGATCTATCCCCACAAGGCTACTTGCAACTCCCCGGCGTGGACTGGGGCTGGGATGACCGCACGTTGAACCGATTTGCCACGGAGACGGGGATCCTGGGCGCATCATCCGGCAGCGGGACGCTCGCGCCATCTGCAGAGAGCGAACTCAAGGCGATTCGGGAATGGATCGATCAGCATCCAGAGGCATGGATCGATTGGCGTGCCGAGGTGATTTCGAAATTTCACCAGAGATTGCAGCAGGCGGCGGAGGAAGAGCGGCCGGGGACCATGCTCTATCTGACGGGCACGCATCTGATCGATGCCCCGGCAGTACGGGAAACGATTATGCCGTCACTTCCTCGTCGTGCACGCCTGGACGACTCGATCCGAGCCATGGGAATCGATCCCAAGCGATACCCGCCGGATACGCGCGTGGTCCTGCTGCGCATGCATCGTTGGGAAGGTAAGGGCACTTGGTTGGACCAAGCCGTATTGAAGGAATACAACCAGAGTGAGGACGTGGATCGCTTCTGCGGCACTGGGCAAATACGAGGAAGTCACTATTTTCATGAGCCCACGATTTTTCAATTGCGATCCTTTGACGATCGCCACCCATTTGGCAAGCCGCGGATGCCGACCTGGCTAACGCCGGCCATCATGCCGGCGGGCAACGACAATCTGAAGCGTTTTGCGCACAGCCTGGCCACGCTCGATTCCCAAACTCTCCTGGAAGGTGGATGGACCGTCCCCATGGGGCAGGAAGACACATTACGGGAATTCTTGGATACGTATCGTCGCTTGCCGGCACGTCGGTTCCGAGATGTGCGTGGCGCTGAAACGGTTCGGCCTCTGGTCGTGCGGACGGCCGTCGACGGAGATCAGTTGACTGCGTATTTCGTGAACGATTCTCCTTGGACGATCCGAGTTCACGTACAACTCAGCTGCGCCTCCGAATGTCGCTGGAGTCCCCTCAGTCCCCGTCAGTCGCTACCGGCCATGACAGACAAAGGTGGGCAAGCCAGTGCTGAGTTCCAAATGACCCCCTACCAATTGTTGGCCGCAGTGATAACACCCGCGAACGCTGAGATCCAGCGAGTCTCCGTGCAATTGCCGGACGACTTACCAGATCGACTACGGAGCCAAGTTGCGGAACTCAGTGCGAGCGCTTCCCGTCTGCGAGACTTTCAGCCGATCTCAGGGGTGCGCAATGCGGACTTCGAGATGCCAGCACAAGATGGTGAAATACCCGGCTGGGTACGAATGGAAGGTGGGGCGCCCGGGATGACACTGCAGCGCGATATGCGCTATCAAGGAACCCAATCGCTCCAGTTGCTGGGAGGAGAGGGAGGCATTGCCGTGCAGAGCGAACCCATTTCCACTCCCACGACGGGACGCATCGCGCTGCAAGTGTGGTCTCGAGTGCCTGGCGATCAGCCGTCCACGGAGCTACGCGTGGGAATTTCCTATCGCCATCAGAATGCCGCCTACTACCGGCACGCCGTCGTGCAGAATCCACCGACAACCCCTGGGGCAGAACCGCAGTGGCGGCGATTCCTGCTCCCCATCACCGATCTTCCGGCGAGCCAACTCGATGATGTGCGCGTTCGCTTTGATTTGACCGGACCGGGAACCGCGTGGATCGACCAGGTCGAGGTTTCGGACCAGTACTTTCTGGACACCGAGTTGCGTGAGTTGTCCCGCGTTGTCACCTTGCTGGACTATCAACTACGCGAAGGCATGGTGGCGGACTGCGCGCACGGCCTGAATGGTTTCTGGCCCCAATACCTGTTGCGACATGCGGAGGGCTCGCTGATGCGCGTGGCGAAGAATCGTCCCGCCCAGATTGGCGACAGCCGGGGCAAGAAACCGGCGGAGGTGCCAGGGGCCCTTATTCAAGAGAAGACCCAGGAGTCGACTCAGGACGCCAAGTCGCGTCGGTCCATGTTGGATCGGGTCAAACGCATGACGCCCCGCTGGCGCAAGTCGACCCCGCCATAGTTCTCGGTCATAACAAGGTCATCCGGGGGGCCAGTCCAACGGCCGGCCCCCCATCACATGCAGATGCAGATGATCCACCGTTTGACCCGCTGCCGGACCACAATTGATCACGACTCGATAGCCATCGCTCAGCCCCAACTGCCGAGCCAGCGTGGGGATCACGGTTGCCAGATGTCCCAATAGTGTTTGATCGGAGTCGACAACGGCGTCCAAAGATGGAATGGCGCGTTTCGGGATGACTAGTACATGTGTCGGCGCTTGTGGATTCACGTCACGAAACGCCAAGCAGTGTTCGTCTTCAAAGACGATGTCCGCTGGAATTTCGCGATCGATGATCTTCTGAAAGATGGTCTTGCCCGGCATGCGTAAATCCTCGAATTTTCATAAGCGGATCGGACTCGCTGTGCTGTCTCTGCATTCACTTTAATGGCGAGACCATGACGAGGCCATGGTGGGATTGCGGGGCGATGGGCTCAAGAACGGGGCCCACCAACGTCGATGACGATAACAGGAGAGTAGGGACCGATTGGTGACACGGTCCTCCATCCCTGCGGAATCGACTTGTCGGACGGGCCGTGATGTTGCCCAATCGTGAGGAGCTCGCTTTCATGCGGAGGTTCGCGAGTTGCTCCGCTGCCGTGCTGCTGACGGCGGCGGTCTGGGGGGCCGTGATGCCATCGGCCTCAGGTCAGTCCGCCGTGCCTGCATCCTCACTTGCGCCGCCCACGGTGCGCCGATATGAGGATAGCAACGGGACGATCTGGCAAGAGACCCGCACTCGCTACCGCAAGCCCGTTAGCGAAACTAAGATGGTACAGCGAGAAGAGACGATCGAACGTGATTCCTACACGACAGAGATCAAGGACTCGTATCACACGACTTACACTCCCGTAACGCAGTACCGCTGGGAGCCTCGCTGGCATGGGCGCTGGAATCCGTTCCAATCGCCGCGACTTGTCTACCACTGGATGCCGGTAAAGGCCTGGCAGGCGGCACATACGCCCGTGCAGGTGCCTGTTACGACGCGGACAGCGGTGCCGGAAAGGCGCCTGGTTCAGGTCCCCGTGACCACGCTCAAGTTCGTGGACGACGAGCAGGTATCGCGAGTACCAATCGGCACTCGTTATTCGCAAATGGCCGCCGCGCCAGGGTGGGGAAATGCTGCCAGGACCCCAGGTGGGGATCCGACTGGGCGGATGGCGAATCGGGGCGCGCAAGCCCCCGGATTTGTGCCGGGATGGGACGATAGTGGCTGGCGAGCGTCCCGCTGATGCGAGCCGCTTGCAGGCATCAACCCAGTATCGCCCTGTCGATTTCTCGTGCCGGCGCGACTGCCGCTCTGGAATCGCTGAATAAAGCCTGTCGAATTGACGCAATGGCACCCAACAACTAGACTGACACGAGCCGCCTGATTGCTCCGTCTGGTGCGTCGTCGTGGTATAGGTCCACATGACCGGGGCCCATTTCTGCAATTTGAATTCTGAGTAGCCAGCGGCTCGTACAGAGGTTGCCGGTATGTACACACGCCTATTTCTACTCGTTGGCGTGTGCATCCGGTGGCTGGTTTTCCTGGTGTTATCGGCGGTCGTGGGTGGCGAAGCGATCGGCGCGACCCCGTTGGGCGCGGATGCGGCCGCTGCGGCTGCGGATGTTCCGCAATTCGAACGAGACATCCTCCCACTATTGGAAGCCAAGTGCTTTCGTTGCCATGGCGAAGACACACGTAAGGCGGAGTTGGATCTGCGGACGGTGGCGAGCATGCTTCAGGGGGGAGAGTCGGGACCGGCCATCGTCGCCGGCAAGCCGGACGATAGCCCGCTCTACCAAATGATTCACGACGGTTTGATGCCGCCGGAATCCACGCCGGACACACGACTCAGTGACCTGCAGGTCCAATTGATTCATCGCTGGATTGAGCGTGGCGCCGCAGAAGAGAATCGTCCGAGCAGTAAGGTCGAGCGGGATGATCCGGCTCAGTCGATGAGCGTCCATACGGTACTCCCTATCCTGTTGCGCAATTGCACGGTTTGTCACGGTGCGCACGTCCGAGAGGCTGATTTGGATCTGCGTACGCTCGCGGGGATGCTCAAGGGGGGCAAGTCCGGGGCGGCGATCGTGCCCGGGGACGCGGAAAATAGCCTGCTCGTACGTCGCATTACCGTATCCGAGATGCCGCCGCTGAAACAGTTGATCGCTTTCGGCGTCAAGCCGATTACTCCCAATGAGTTGGCCGCCATCCGCCAGTGGGTCGATGCCGGTGCACCGGAGGGCGATTGGGAACCCGATATCGCCAGCACGGAACCCGATCCGCTGGTGACCGATGCCGATCGCCAGTTCTGGGCGTTTCAGTCACCTCAGGTCGTCGCAATTCCGCGCGTGCAAGGGCGAGCCGCCATCGGCAACCCGATCGACGCCTTTGTACTGCAGCAATTGGAGAGTCACGGGCTGACGTTCTCACCGGAATCCGATCGGGCCACGCTGATGCGCCGTGCGACCTTTGACCTGCTTGGCTTGCCACCGTCTGCCGAAGAAGTTGTTGCGTATTTGGCCGATACGGCTCCCGACGCGTACGAACGATGGATCGAGCGGTTATTGGCATCGCCTCGCTATGGCGAGCGTTGGGGCCGACATTGGCTGGACGTCGTCGGCTATGCGGACTCCGACGGCAAGCGCGAGCAGGATCTATTCCGCCAGTATGGCTGGCGGTATCGCGACTATGTGGTTCGCGCCTACAACCAAGACAAATCGCACGATCGGTTCCTGTTGGAACAATTGGCGGGAGACGAATTGGCGCCTTACGAGCCGAATACGGCGGTGAGCCCAGAGGTCTACGACAATTTGGTCGCCACTGGATTCATGCGCATGGCTCCTGATCCCACCTGGGCTGGCCCAACCAATTTTGTGCCCGATCGGCTGGATGTGATTGCCGATCAAATGGACATCTTGGGGTCTGCGGTGATGGGGTTAACCCTCAAGTGTGCTCGCTGCCATAGTCACAAGTTTGATCCCATTCCCCAGCGGGACTACTATCGCCTGACCGCCGTTTTCAAGGCGGCCTTCGATGAATATGACTGGCTAAAATCGAATTGGGAAGCCCGGCTCAGCAAAGGCATCAAGTCCGTGCGCGAGCTGCCGGTCGCGTTGCCGCACGAAGTCAAGGACTGGCAGGATCGCAAGACGGATCGGGAACAAAAAATTGCCGCCGCGCAGTCTGCCTTGGAAACCCGCAAGCGTGAAGCGATGGCTGTCCAAGTGGAAAGGCGGCTGGCAGACAAAGTTCCTGAGGAATTGCGAGAAGCGGTGCGCATCATGTTGCGCACGCCACCGGACCAGCGGGATCGCGCCCTGCAAGACTTAGCGGCGCGGTATGAGAAGGAGCTGTCGATCACCGACAAGGAATTGGCGCAAAGCGACATGGAATTTGCCCAATTCGAGGCCGCGTCGGTGACTCAGACGCGCGCTTGGGAGGCCGAAATCACGTCTCCCCCGTCGATTCGCGGGTTATGGGATCGCGGGGATCCATCGCCAACGTATATGTATCGACGGGGAGATTACCTGACGCCCGGTCGTATTGTGGGGCCAGGTGTACCGTCCGTGCTGACGGACGGCCGTACTCCCTTCCGGGTGGAGCCCCCCCATCCCGGCGCTAAATCGACCGGTCGACGACTCGCCTTCGCGCGTTGGATCGTTCGAGAGGACCACCCACTTACCACTCGCGTGTATATCAATCGTGTTTGGAAACACCATTTCGGCAGTGGGTTGGTTCGGACCTTAGATAATTTCGGGCGTGCAGGCGCCAAGCCGTCTCACCCTGAATTGCTGGATTGGTTGGCACGCGAATTCATGCGCGGGGGTCGGAGCACCAAGCACTTGCACCGCCTGCTGGTGACGAGTGCCACCTATCGCCAGTCTTCGTCGGTAACCCCCGCGCTCGCTGCCAAGGATCCTGACAATGCCTATTGGTCACGGATGCCGATGCAACGTCTCAGTTCCGATCAGCTGTACGATGCGCTCTTGGTCGTTGCGAATCGACTGGTGGACCGTCCCGGTGGTCGTCCCGACCTCGTCGAGGTTCGCAACGATGGGTTGTCGACTCCACGAGCGATCACGGGCGGTTGGCGGCGCAGCTTGTATGTGCGGCAACAACGAAAAATCGTGGCCACGCATTTCGAGGTGTTTGATTTTCCCGCCATGAATCCGAATTGTCCCGAGCGACGTGATTCCACGGTGGCGTTACAGGCCTTGCACCTCTGGAACGATGCACTGGTGCAGACACTGTCGGATAGTTTCGCGCGGGAGTTGGGTCGGCCAGCAGGCACTACGGCGCGGCAACAGGTCGCCCTGAGCATTCGCTCCGCTTACGGTCGGGAGGCGACGGAGGCCGAATTGCAGGCTGGAGCCCGGGCGATCGGCCAGTTCGCCGATCAATGGCTGGCCGAACACGCGGCCGATGGTCTCGCCCGAGATCCACAGGATACCCAACAACAGGCCCAACAACATGCGCTGTCCCTGTGGTGCCATGCCCTGGTGAATTCGGCGGAGTTCTTGTATGTCGATTGAATCGTCTCTCCACCGCAGAGGTTTTTTTCAACACATGGCCGGTGGCCTTTGCGGGGCATCGCTGGCGTGGTTGCTGGAGCGCGAGGCAGCTGGGATCCAGCACGCGTCTCCGAGTGCTCCACCGGCGTTTGACTTGAAGCCGCGGTCCCCCCATCTTCCCGTGCGTGCACGTGCGGTGATTCATCTGTTTATGAATGGTGGGCCGAGTCAGATGGATCTGTTCGACCCCAAACCCATGCTGGACCAGTTGCATGGCACCGATCGCTTTCAAAAGTTCGCGGGGGAGATCGAGAACTTGGGAAGCGTCGGGACGATCATGCGCAGCCCCTTCAAGTTCGCGCAGCACGGTCAGTCGGGCATGTGGATGTCGGACGCGCTCCCCCATTTGGCCCAACATGTCGATGACATCGCGATGATTCGTTCGATGCAAACGACCAATCTGACGCACGAGCCAGCCATCTACCTGATGCAAACGGGCAAGATGGGGCCGGGACGCCCGTCATTCGGATCATGGGTGGTGTACGGGCTGGGATCCGAAAATCAGAATCTGCCTGCCTACGTTGTCTTGGATGATCCCCTTGGGCTGCCCGTCAACGGTATTGAGAATTGGCAAGCGGGATTCTTGCCCCCCCAATTCCAAGGGACTCGCTTTCGGTCTAATGGTTCCCCGGTTCTGAATCTGCGCGCGGACGTGGCTCGATCGGCTGTGCTGGAAGACCTAGAGCGCGGCGTCTTGGCTGGACTCGATCGTGCCCATCAGGCACAGCGGCCGTTTCAACCGCGACTGGGGGCACGCATCTCAAATTCCGAATTGGCGGCGCGGATGCAGCTCGAGGCCACCGACGCGCTGGACCTGTCGCAAGAAACTGCCGCCACGCTGGAGTCGTATGGATTAAATGGCGAAAAGACCGAGTCGTATGGTCGTCGGTGTCTCATCGCGCGGCGCCTTGTGGAGCGAGGAGTCCGTTTCGTGCAGTTGTATATCAACGGGCAAATTTGGGATAATCATAGTGGCCTGGAAAGCGGGTTGAAGCAGGCGTGTGCTCGAACGGATCAACCGATCGCTGCCTTGTTGACCGATTTGAAACAACGCGGTTTGCTGGATGAGACCCTCGTTATCTGGAGTAGCGAGTTTGGACGGCTGCCCATCGCCCAGATCGGCGCCGGGGAGGATCCCCGCACTGCCGGCCGCGATCACAACAAAAACGCGTTCTGTTGTTGGCTGGCGGGAGCCGGCGTCAAGAAGGGGGTCGTCCACGGTGCCACCGACGACTTGGGGTTCGCGGCGGTCGAAAACGTGGTCACCGTTCCGGACTGGCATGCCACCACGTTGCAGCTGATGGGACTGAATCACGAGCATTTGTTCGTGGAAATGAACGGCTTGCGTGAACGCATGACGGGCGTCTCGCCGGCCCGCGTGGTCCGCGAGATCTTGGCCTAGTCGTAACCCGAAGCGTTCGCGAGGGAGACCTGCCACAATCGTCATCGACCGAATGTGAGCTGGAGCGTTCCATCGCGAAACGTCAACGCGATCGGCTGGGAATCGACTTGGCACAACGGATGAGCTGCAATCTCGTCACGCAAATCTTCACTGACGTATAGCGATTCCAGGTGAAGCGTATTGGGAATGAACATCCAACGTTGATCTCCGTAACGATCGCGAATTTTCCCGATGACGGTCTCGTCGTCCGGCAAGGTGGCCGGAATCTTGGCTCGATCCATGTCACCAGTCGTGTAGACATTGATAAAGGTCTTGTGCTCATCAATCGCATCGCGTAGTTGCCGCGTGATGAAATCAGCCAGCCCCACACCAATCGCGTTGCCCTGAGAGGCCTCCGCCAGTCGCAGGGCGGCGATCGTGCGGATACGTGGACGGTCCAAGTCCTCATATCCCTTGACACCTCGATGTCCGATCACGTTCGTATCCATGCCGGTGCCACTATACGTCTTGCCGATCGTACCCACTACCAATGTGTTCAGATCGTCGATCGGGAGTCGCGGAAAGTACGTCTGATGTTTTTGCAGTAGTTCTGGCTCGCGCTTCAGTATCGTCTGTGGAGGCAGCGCGTGAATTTCAGCCGTTTGGTCGTAGCCGTCTTCCAGAAGTGCTAAGCCGGCCCAAATCTTGCCGGAATCCAACAGAAATTGGCCCATCTCCAGCAGCATGTCTTTCATCTTCGCGGTGGGCGTGGAGTGGAAGGTCTCGGCCGACTTGATCTTGCCCATCCCCACCACCATCATCTTCGTCAGACCGCTTTGTACGGGGCCGGAAAAACAGGTGTGCAGCTTCACGCGATTGAGCACCAGCACGCCTGCGGATTCATGACAAAAGCGGTCCATGAACACGTCCCCAGTGCTCACCGATCCCACCTTCACCACATCCATGCTGGACCGGATCGGCATCCCCATGGCCTCCTCGGTCATGCCCAGCGACTCGACCATGCGGCGTTGGCCTTCCGCCGTCGCTCCGTTGTGGCTTCCCATTGCCGGAACCAGGAATGGCCTGGCCCCATGTTCGCGCAACCACTCGCCGGCTGCCTGGGTGATCGCGGCGATGTTATCGATACCGCGACTCCCCGCGGTAATCGCGACATCAGCCTGCGGCACGGGGCAGGGGAGTCCATCCAACGCGCTGCGCACGGCTGCCCGTACGTCTGAAATCGGCCGAGCCGTCAACCGCTGAGTGACACGATAAAGTTTCACAATTCGCCATCCCAGACAAAAGGGTTCAACGCGGCACAGCCCAGTCCACCCGGTCGAGCCCGCATTAAACGGCGAAATCGGGCTCTCGTTTGGTTGCCCGCGCGAATCGGCTACGCCACCGTCAACAACCCGTCAACAATAGAGGGCCGCGCATGGCAGGCGGGATGCGTCGGTTAGGGGGCTGAACGCGTCAGAATTTTATCGATTGGCCGGTCGAGTGTCAAATTGGCGTCACTCGCCGTAACTGGGACCGCGGCGACTGCGCCGCCGTTTGCTATGCGCCCCGTCGGTGGTCCATTCCTTCGTCAGGCTCTCGAAAACGTCCGGAGACTCGTAGCGGACAACCCCTTTGGTCTTGGTCTCGGTCATGGGACCGATCAACCCACGAAAGACGGGCAGGCCGCGTAGTGCCAAATTCGTACTGCAGTCATCCACGCCGATCTGGGCATGGGTCTTCATGAGATTCTCGTGCGAGTCGTAGTCCCGCACGCGGAGGTCACCGTTCGCCCCTCGGGTCACAACTCGGAACAACATCGGCTTTGGCATCGAGCGGCTCTCCTGCAGATACAGCAACAGGGACGAATCCATGCGCGGAGTGACCGCTCGGTGCGATCCACCTCCGGGGGGGCGACTGGGAACGTCCCTGTTGCCAGCAGGCGCCTCTCGGGGTTCTTATCGGCCGTCCACCTCGGCCAAACGGAGCGAAAGAGCGGTCGCCGATAGCATCGATGGCGTCGCTACAACCGGATTCGTTGCCGGTCGGCCACTTGCCCGATCCGCCAGAGTCGATCAAGATAAGAGAATCGAATGAGGAGGGTAAGCGAATTGGCTAGCAACCTGATTCGAAATCAGGCGCCCCTTCGGGGGTTGCGGGTTCGACTCCCGTGCCCTCCGCTTCTTGGTCAGCCCGGTTTTCTTGGTCCGCCCAGCGGTACAGGGCGTTTCAGTTAGGCGGGTGGGTCTCGTTCCGGCTCTGGTACCCTTACCCTCATAATACCACGCATTTTTAAGTGCGCAGGTATTAGTTGCCGCGGGTCCATTGGTGCCACGGGCGGCTTGCCCGCGATTGTTTCCGTTAGCGGCGGTCGGCGGGGCGAGCGATGATGTGCGCGACCACCAACAAGACGGCGATAAAAATCACCGAAATCAAGAAATGCAACCAGTGCAGCGGCATGGAGCCTGCTCCCGTGATGTGCCATCAACCGACATCCGTGGGAACCGACACGTCCATGTAACTCCTATGGTATCGAGCGCGAACGCGATGAAGCTCAAGGAAAATGGTCGCCCACGTGCTAGCTAGTGCATTGCATGCGACCACCGTAACCCGAAGCGTCGCGAGGGAGACCTGCCACATGAGTCGCCAACAGTGAGTGATGGATATGGATGAACCAATTTTCAAGGAGGCTCCAGCGGTCCGCGCGGCAGCGGATGTCCGCATGCGCGGGTTTTCCCATCGCGCGACCGTTCAGCAGGTATTGGCGTGGCTCGATCAGCAGCCGGTGACGGAGTCCACCGAGATGGTGGCTACCATTCAGGCGGCGGGGCGCGTGCTATGCGACGAGATCTGCTCCTCCGTCGACGTGCCGGGGTTCGATCGAGCCATGATGGATGGGTATGCCGTGCAGGCCCGCGATACGGCGGGTGCGTCGATGTACAACCGGCTGCCACTGATGATCGTTGGCCAGTCGCTGCCGAGTGTCGGATTCTCCGGCGAGGTACAACGGGGACAGGCCGTGCGCATCATGACGGGGGCACCCCTTCCTGCGGGTGCGGATGCCGTGTTGCCGGCGGAAGAGGTGACGGCCGAGCAGGATCGTATCTTGGCCAGTGGCGAGGTGCCGCCTGGTAAGCATGTGGGGCGACGTGGCGAGGACTTGCGCGCGGGGGCCGTGATGTTACGCGCCGGCCGACGCCTGCGTCCTCAAGACATCGGCCTTTTGGTTTCCACAGGAGCCGTTTCCGTGCCGGTTCGTCGCCGCACCCGGGTGCGGATTGTGTCCACAGGGAACGAGCTCTTGCCGCCGGGTTCCCTGCCAACGGGATATCAGATCGTCGACTCGAATAGCTCCATGCTAACGGCCTTGGTGGTTCGAGACGGTGGAGAAGTGGTTGCCGTCGATCGCGTACCGGATCAGCCGTCGGAGATTTTGGCGGCCATGCGGTCCAGCGCGGATATCGTGTTGGTCTCCGGCGGGTCCAGCGTCGGGCAGGAGGACCACGCCCCGGTGCTGGTGGCGGAACACGGCGAGCTGGCGATTCATGGCGTGGCCATGCGTCCCAGCAGCCCGGTGGGCATGGGCCGCCTGGACGGACGGTTGGTGTTTCTGTTGCCCGGCAATCCCGTTTCTTGCTTGTGCGCCTATGATTTCTTCGCGGGGCGGATGGTGCGTCAGTTTGCGGGCTTGAGTCCAGAATGGCCCTACCGCCAAGAGCTGCTGCCGCTGGCGAATAAGTTGGTTTCGATGATCGGTCGCGTGGATTATGCGCGGGTGACGATGCGTGATGGCGCGGTGATTCCGTTGGCCATCGGTGGTGCGTCGATGCTCAGTTCCACAACCGTTGCCGATGGTTTTGTCATCATTCCGGCCGACAGTGAGGGTTATCCGGCTGGTCATCAAGTTCGGGTGTATTGCTACGATGGACCCACAACAGCAGTTCCTTGACGTTTTGGATCGCGATGAGGCCGAGCGCCGATTTCACGCCGTGATTCAGGCTGCGCCGTTGGAGGCGGAATGGGTCGGGCTGGATCAGGCGTTGGGTCGCGTGTTGGCGGACGACGTGGCATCACCCGTTGATGTGCCATCGTTCGATCGATCCAACTTCGATGGCTATGCGGTGCGCGCAGCGGATACGTATGGGGCGAGCGAGCAGCAACCGCGCCGTTTAACGCTGACCAAAGAAACGATCGCCACGGCTGTGGTACCGCAGATCGCTGTGAAACCGGGGTGTGCCAGTACGATTGCCACCGGCGCAATGGTTCCCAAGGGCGCGGATGCGATCTTGATGGTCGAGCATGCGGAAATGCGCGAAGGGGAGTTGTTTTTGCATCGCCCGATCACGCCGGGCTTCGGGATCGCATTTGCTGGCACGGATATTGCCCGCGGAGAGACCGTACTCTGGCGCGGTCAATCGCTGACCAGTCGCGAGACGGGCGTCGCCGCCGCCGTGGGAATCACTCGGGTGTCCGTGCGTCGTCGGCCGCGGATTGCCATCATCTCCACAGGGGATGAGATCATCGAACCCGGCCACACCATGCGCCCCGGTTTTGTGTACGACTCCAACGCCCGCATTCTGGCCGACGCCCTTCGCGAATTAGGGGCAGAGCCCGTCGTCGTCGGGATTGTGTCCGATGATCATGAGCATCTGCGTGCATGTGTGCAACAGGGGTTGGCATCTTACGACATGGTGTTGTTGTCGGGCGGAACGAGCAAGGGAGCTGGGGACATCTCGTACCGTGTTGTGCAAGAGCTGACGGATCCCGGCATTGTCGTGCATGGGGTTGCGCTCAAACCGGGCAAGCCCATCTGCCTGGCCGCTCACCACGGCAAGCCCGTGGTGATACTCCCCGGCTTTCCCACGTCGGCTATTTTTACGTTTCACGAATTCGTCGCGCCGGTGATTAGCCAATTGGCCGGGCACTCACACGTACCGCGCGAAAAGGTCTCGGCGCGCATGGCCTTCAAGATCAATTCGGAAATCGGTCGCACTGAATATCTCTCGGTGCATCTCGTCAAGAGTTCTGATGCCGATACGGCTGCCAATGTGAGTGCCGATAAAGAATTGATCGCCTATCCGATGGGCAAAGGGTCGGGGTCCGTCACGACATTCTCCCACGCGGATGGTTTTGTGACGATCGACCGCTATGTTGAACAGGTGGAAGCGGGGGCGGTCGTCTCCGTGCAATTATTGGGTAA
>SXHS01000361.1 GCA_005773145.1 Planctomycetaceae bacterium
AAATACATGAACTGCCGTGCCACATCCCTGAGCGGCCCTCTGAGAGCCATGACATGGTAGCCATGATCCAAGAGATCGACGGTAACATCAAATTCACCTGTGAGCGTACTTTCCGTTCCCGCCAAACTCTGAAACATAATTTCCACGGGTGCACCCTGCTCCAAGCACGCCAACTGTGTCTTAATATGGCTGAGCACGCAAACCTGCGTTGGGGCGCCAGTCTCGCGGCGAAGCTTGTCCAACAGGGTCAGCATGGCGGAGACATTTTCGATCGTATCCATGGCGGGGTTCAATCCGATCAGCGCATCGCCTGCACCCAACGACAGCCCCCAGTAGACGAGCAGCGATATTCCGCGGGGATCGTCCGTTGGATGATTGGGTTGCAGGCGCGACGACAGTTTTCCAGGAAGGCCGAGGGTTGTGCGTGCTTGAGTCGGCCTTCGGATTTTCTTGGCGATATAGATCAGTTCGTGAACATCGCAAATCTTCGCCACGGCAGCGGCCATCGCTCCGGTTAATGCCGCACCGATCGCCGCCGCCTCAATGGGCGTGCAGGCAAGCAGCCAGTTCTTGAATTGCCCGAGGGTGGTCTTCGCAATCGTCTGAAACAGTTGCAAGTCGATGGCATAGTTGACCCGCATGACCGAGTCAATTTGACCACGATCGTCCGCAAAGGGGTGGTCGTAAAGGTGCTCTAGCGTCAGCGACGACAGGATCGCGCGCGCCGCCTCGCGATGTTTCTCGGACGTTGCCGCGAGGCCCGCATTGCGGTCTCCGGCCTTACTGAAATCGGCGGCGCCGAACAAAGCCTTGAGGCCAACGAAGGCAAGAACTTCTCCGAAGAATTCCTGCGCAGAGAGCTCGTCGGGTTTTGGGTCTGGGACGCGAATCTCCTCGAGCGGATGCAAGCGGTTCATGGCGATTCCTCCGGCAGGTTCATTCCAAAAAAAGACACGGGCACGACGCCGTCATGCAGCCGACCAATCTGCGCGAACTGAATATGCCGAGGTTCAATCTGATCAATCACAACGAGATTGAACTTCGAAATTCCCCAGTCGGTGAGATACTGACCAAACACTTTGCCGAGGTTTGGCTGCATCAAGAAAACGAGCGGGATCTTCTCAAACGCCGCATGTCTGACGACTTGCTCCCTGATTCGCGTTGCCAGCTCACGAACGGGGGGCGACTGCTCCGGCCAATTGATTTTCACACAGGCGCCGCAGGATGACCGCGCGGCCAGGTCCAGCAGTCGATCCAGATGCTCTGCGGAGCTTGTCGGTTCAAGCGAGCCAACGATCAGCAGATCGTCGAGGGGCAACAAGGTTGGCTCACTGAGATAGAATGTGTTGCCGGAAGCCTGGGTACTGTAGCGGAGCAATCCGTAGACGGTGGCACGTCCCAGGGCCCGAGGCGTGTAATCGCGGAGAAGTTCCTGCCAGGATTGCGTTTCAACAATGCGTCTGGCAAAATCGATGCCAAGGTCTCCATAGGCGGTTTTCGCCGGCCATGCCGCGCCTTGCATGTGCTGATACACCAACTGACCGACACCACCGGAGAGAGTCACGGCGGGGTTGGTTGTATTGGGCGGCAAGGTAAACGCCACTTGCTGGAGCAGGCGGGCGGGCGGGCCGCCAGGACCGGTGACCGCGGTCGTAATGGCGGTCAGGAGCAGGTTGAGATTCCCATCGACGATCGCGAGCACCTCGTGATCGGCCAACTCCTCTCCTACCGACTTGCCTATCTGCAAATGACTGAGTAGTTGCCGGGCGTGGCTTGACAGTGCCGTGATGCGATAGCTGCCTGGTTCCACCATGACGTGGCGCGCCCCGACAAAATAACTACCGGTTCGCTCGACTTCCCCGTTTCTGCCCAGGGCAATATTTGTGGTCCCTCCCCCGATATCCAGATTGATGATCGGCCGCTCTGGATGTGCGCGCGATAGGTCCGCGCAGTTGCCCATAAACGCCAGCCACGATTCAAGGCACGCATCGTTTGCCAGTGCAATGACCGCGTCTTGCAGATAGCGGCGCGTCTGGCGTGCGAACAACGCCGCATTCGACCGCTCGGCCGCCAGTCCCGTGACGAGTGCCCCGCCGCCAAATATCTCCCGGCAATCGATATTCTTAAGCCAGGTCGCAAGATACTCGCCGAGTCGTACTTCATCGAGCGCGTTTCCTACAAAGGGTGTGAACACTGGCTCCGACTGATAGGTTAGTTCAATCTGATCCAATTCCGTCCGCCCGGTGCGAGCGTTGCGTCCGACCACGGCCGAGGCAATCGCGACGCTACTCGTCGTCGTGCCAAAGTCGAGGCCAACCAGCGTGAAGCGGTCACTCATGCGCCGGTTTCCTTATGGCTGAATCCCTGCTGAAGTCTGGCCGACGGCCTGCTCGAGGGCTTCAATCTCGTGTTGCCGACCACTTGTCAGCACTCCCTGCGGCGGTCCCACGAAACGAGCGCGTTGGTGGCCGAACCAAAACACCACCAGCGTCACCATCGTACCTAGGAGAATCCAGAGTGCTCGGTCATTGGGGGGCTGTACACCGATGGCAATCAGTAGAATGCAGCCGATCACGCACACCACGGCCAGCGGTCGAAACCAGCAACCAAGACTCCAAGGCCCCATCTTTTTCCACGATCGCCGATATGTCACCAGGCCGATGGCCGTTGGAATCGCATAAGAAACATACAGAAAGATGACACACACGCTGGTGATGGTGGAGTAAACGGGTGTATAAGCGGCAAACGCGATGCTGAGCAGGGACACGCTCCAGATGGCCACCGCGGGCGTGCGAAATCGCGGACTGACCTGACGCACAAATGGCGCCATGGGCGTACCCCCATCCCGCGCAAAGGCATAAGCGACGCGTGAAGTCGAGGTGACGGTGGCCAGTCCGCACAGGTATTGAGCGAGGCCAATGCCCGCATAGAGGCCAATTGCCAGCCAGCTTGGGAAGAGGGAATTTACGGTATTAAAAAATACATGGCTTCCCTGCGCGGCGCCGCGGTCCATATCGGGAATGGCTAGCACCATGGCGCTTAGCATGATCCAGCCAAACACGCCCGAAATCAGCACCGCCTTGACGATCGCGCGTGGAACGGCTGCGGCGGCTCCAATCGTCTCTTCGGACGTGTGCGACGAAGCATCGAAGCCAGTGATCGTGTATGCCGGGAGCAGAAGGCAGAGCGCAAAAAGCCCCACCAGGTTCCTTGTCTCCGGCCAGACATGACCACCGGCTGCACCACTATAGTTGTTGAAGGTGATCAACCGTCCAATCTCGAGTCGAGGGGCGAACCAGAGGAGGGATCCGGTGAGCAGCACGGCGACGGTCAGGATCCAATAGCCGCTGAAGTCGGTCAGGCGCGTCGTGACTTGGATTCCGCGGTGGTTGATCAAGGCTTGCGACACGGTAATTGCGATGACGGCCGCAAGCTGAATCCATGCGGACATCGATTCGCCGTACGCGTCGGGCGCAAAACCCAGATGCGGACCGAGGGACGCTGCGAGAAACAAATAGGTGCCTACGTTAATTGCCGCCAGGACTGTGATCAAACCTGCCAAATTCAGCCACGCGGTCGCCCAGCCCCATGCCCTGCCACCGAGAATGGCAGCCCAATGGTACAGTCCTCCCGCGGTCGGAAACGCTGAGGCCAACTGCCCCATCGTGGCGGCAAAGGCCAACGACAGCAATGTACCAAGCGGCCAACCGACGCCGATTGCCGCGCCGCCAACGCTGCACATGGCCAAATGGAAGGACGTAATCCCTCCGGCCAAGATACAGATGATCGAGAGGGATATGGCAAAGTTTGAGAAGCCACTCATCCGACGGAGCAGTTCTTGCCCATACCCCAGCGCGTGAAGCGTACGGATGTCGTCCGCAACTGTGTCGGCGTTTGCGTCGGAGCCCGCCCCAGGCTGGGGGGTGGCATTGCCAAAAGAATTCGCGATCACGGGATGGGTGGACTCGCCCAGCGGTCCCTTGGGTAGATCGAGCACAGCTCCGATCAGGCGCCCAGACTTCAGCATTGATGGTTGCGGATCGCTCGCCGCCAGCGTGACGATACGTTGTGTTGAATCCTTTGTCTTCTACGAGAGACTCTCACGGCTCGACGCACAGGTTTAACTGTAGTGCAAAATGGTTGTTCGCAGCGCGTTGACCTGTTCTTCGACCTTGTCGAGCGTTTGCATATTCGTCTTGAAAAGAAATAGCCGCTTTTGAAAGGACTCAACGTTGGGGCAGTCCCCTTCCTGGTATCGCTTGACCTGGCCACGATAACGGGGATCGAAGTGCGGCGATCGCTCTGGCGATCCGTAAAACGTCATCGTCTGAAAGATGGGTTCGAGGTGGACCGGGGAGCACATTCCGTAGAGGCCATCGCCGCCGTGCTCAATATAGGTTCGCCGCACGCTGCGCCAATCCACTCCCAGTTTCTCTTCGTCAAACAGGCAGGGGTAAGAGAAATAGCTGTGCTTCGTTCCATCCGGCACGAATGGTGGGGTCAACCAGTCGCAGCCTGTTTCCCGGATCACGGCTTCATATTGTGCCGCA
>SXHS01000362.1 GCA_005773145.1 Planctomycetaceae bacterium
GTCTACGGCACCGTCAATCCGGCCATCGTGCCGCACGAGATCGAGATTGTACGCTCGATCGTTGGCGCGATGCGCGCCCATCGGTTCGTGCGCCCGGTCTACCTGTGGATCCGCCTACATCCCCAGGTGGTGCGCGGAGTTTACAGTCAGTCCTTGCAACCCTACCGAGACCTGGCGGGGGACGATGTCTTTGTGGAAACGCCCCCTGTGCAGTCCGACAAGCTGGCCTGGGATTTACCCAAGTCGGACGCGGAACATTTGGCGAAGTTGCTCGCCGCCGCCGACGCAGTCGTGACTCCCAATTCAACGCTCAGCATCGATGCTGCCTGTGCCGATACACCGATTCTCAACGTGTTGTTCGACGGCGAGCGGCCGGTGCCAACGGCCTTATCGGTGCGGCGATTTCTTCAATATACCCATTCGGCAAAAATCCTGCGCACCAACGGAATCTCCGTAGCAACGTCGTTGGACGAGTTCGTGCCCATGGTGAATGATTACCTAAGAACGCCGCAGTTGCACCAAGCGGAGCGTGCCGCGATGGTACGCCAGCAGATGAACTTGCTCGACGGTCAGGCTGGCCTACGCACGGCGGAGCTTCTCTTGAATTTGGCCGACGGGCGTGTCCCCCACGCCTTCGCTGGCAGGCCCAACTGCTAGCGATACAAGCTGTTAGGCAGCGTTGCCCAACGGCCCCTCGATTTTGGTCTTGCAAATAAATGCTGGTTCTCGGAAATTGTCCCACCCTGAGCCCCAGCCACGCCCCGGTATCACCCGGTGCCGGCTGGTTGCTCGGCGCCATCGAGGCTGCGCGTGGATGTCGGCAAGGAGGCTCGACGACATGCGTGGCGGGCCGGTCGAATTCGACCGGGGGGATAACCGTTCGCGACACACAGGGAGGTGATGCATGGTTTCGGCCTCTTGGATTCTCGGCGCCGTTGTCTGCGCCGCTGCCGGTGACGCGGACCCGCAATTGCTGCATTTCACGGCCGAATGGTGCGGTCCGTGCAAGATGATGGCTCCCGCCGTCGAGCGGCTCAAGCGAGACGGCTACCCGATTCGCTCCATATCCGTGGATCAAGAGCCCGAGGTGGCACGTCGCTTTGGTGTGCGCGACATTCCCTGTTTTATTCTCGTCCAACAAGGTCGCGAGGCAAACCGCGCAGTGGGCGCGATGAGTTACGATCAGTTGGCCCAGCTCTTTGGGCAGAACAACCCAACAACATTGCGCGATGCATCTGCCGGCATCGAATCGGCTCAGTCCGTACCGCCTGCGATACGCGGGCAATCCCCCGAGCGATCCGCAGGACGTCGCCTAGCCGACGCTCTCGGATCCTTGCCGTCACTCCCCACGCTGCCGGGGTTGGGACGCAAGGGGCCAGCCGATGCAACCGGAGTCGAGACACCAACGGTGGGCGATGCGACCATAGCGGCCCCTCTTGTCACGATGTCGAACGCCGAACCGGCCGCTTCCACGTCTCCGACGAACGCCGCGCTCGCGGCTACCGTGCGCCTCAAGATTGAAGACGAGTCGGGGCATTCCTACGGCACCGGAACCGTGGTGGACGTGCATGGTCAGGAGGCCCTCGTGTTGACATGCGGACACATCTTTCGAGATTCCCAAGGCCGGGGCAAGATCCATGTCCATCTTTTCGCCGCCCCCAACGTGGCGCCGGTCTCGGGAACGCTGGTCGCGTATGACCTGGATCGAGATCTGGGACTGGTCAGCTTTCACTTTGAGCCCGCAGTGCGCGTCGCTTCGGCTCGCGTGGGGTCAACCGCTCAGCGCATGGCACGCGGTGACCGGGTATTCAGCGTTGGCTGTGATCGTGGTGGCGAGCCCTCCGTCCTGCAAGGGCGGATCAAAGACCTCAATCGTTATCTGGGACCTGAAAATCTGGTTGTGGAAGGGACTCCGGTGGATGGCCGCAGTGGTGGCGGGTTGTTTGCCGCCGATGGTACCCTGATTGGTGTCTGCAATGCGGCCGATCCGCCAGCCGAAGAAGGAATCTATCGGGCACTGACCGAGATTCAACGTCAGCTCGATCTGGCCGACTTGGCGTTCGTCTATCAGGCGCGGCCCGCCACCGTCAACTCCGCCCTGGCGAATGGATTGCCGCGACAGTCTGCTGCCGGCTCGCTCGATGATGCGGAAGTCATCATCGTGATCAAATCACGTTCGGCCCCACAGACGCCACCTCAGGTGGTGGTGATGGACCACGCGTCCCCGGCGCTCATGAGCGAACTCGCGAACCACATCGGTCGACAGCGTGGTGGCATGCTGCCCGTTGCGGAGACGCGCGGTGCATCGGGTCAGCCCCCTATCGTCCACCCGATCGCGCAGCGTCGCCAACCAGCAGTGCCGGCGTCGACCACCTCACAGCGAGAAGTGATACGTGGGCAAATGCGTTAGTCGCTGACAGGCGGCGGGCGCCCCCTCCAAAAATTCATCCCGCCGTTGCCGTTAGGGGGTGTGCGAAAGTCCGCTGGATAGTTCGAAGATGGCCTCGATCTCGACCGGAATGTTGCCTGGGAGAACGTTGGTCCCCACGGCGCTCCGCGCCCCAATACCATTTTCCGTGCCGAATACTTCGGCAAACAGCTCGCTGCACCCATTGATCACGAGCGGCTGCTGATCGAACTCGGCCACGCAATTGACCAATCCCAACACCTTGATCACGCGGGCGATGCGGTCGAGCGAACCGAGCGTGGCCCGCAGGGTGGCCAGAATGGTCAGCCCCGTTTGGCGTGCGGCCTGATAGGCAGCAGCCTGGTCCAAGTCGATCCCGACGCGCCCTTTGATCAGGGAGCCATCGGACTGCACGGGCCCATGCCCCGACACGTAGATCATGCTGCCGCTAACCACGGCCGGTCGGTAGACGCCCATGGGCTTGGGCGCGGGGGGCAACATCAGTCGCAGTTCATTCACTCGCAATTCAGCGCTCATCGTTCATGCCCCTTTTGGCTGGGTGCGTCCGTCGTTCGGCGTCACTGTGGAAATCGCTGGCGCGATGATTCCGGAGATCGACCACGAATTATACGCGCCGTCCCACTCCGCATGAATGCCCCGGTGCCCCGACAAATGGGGGGGGCGTGCTGGGAATGCTGGTGTCCCTACGGCATCCGCCGCTTGCCGGACATTTGGCGTGGGTATAA
>SXHS01000363.1 GCA_005773145.1 Planctomycetaceae bacterium
CTTGTCGTCGTTGAACGACTTGATCACGTAGTTGCGATACTTCCACGCCTCGCGAACAGGATAGTCGGCTGTTTCACCTGCCGTGTCGGCGTAGCGCACCACGTCCAGCCAGTGCCGGCCCCAGCGCTCGCCATAAGCGGGCGAAGCAAGCAACCGGTCGACGACTTTCGCCAAGGCGTCCGGCGAACTGTCGTCAACAAACGCCTCGATCTCACCCGGTGTCGGTGGCATGCCGGTCAGATCGAACGTTGCACGCCGCAACAGTGGGTGCTTGTCGGCAGGCGCGACTTGTGAAATACCCTTGGCCGCCAGCTTCACCGCAATAAACGCGTCGATGGGATGGCCGATCTCAAATTTCAAATTGGAGATCTGAGATGCGGTCGGCACGAGCGGATCCGCGATCGGCTGGAACGACCAGAACTTGCGTTCTTCGTCCGTCGGCTCGCCGCTCCGCGCTCTGGGGGCCGTGGCCACCTCACCCGGCCAAGGCGCTCCTGCTTCGATCCATTTTTCCAGCACGGCCACCTGGTCACCCGTCAGTTCGCCATCGGGCGGCATTTCAATATCGGCCTGATGCGAGACAACTTGAATCAACAAGCTCTGTTTGGGATTTCCGGGGTTGATCGCCGGGCCGTTATCGCCTCCCTGCATCAGGGCTGCGCGCGAGTCGACGCGCAAGCTCGACTCGGCCTTCTTATCGCTGTGACACTTGAAGCAGGTGTCGACCAAAAGCGGCCGGACCTGGCTCTCGAAGAATTCGCCGGGGTCGGCGGGAGGCGGCGCTGCAACTGTGACGGCTTGATTCCCAATCAACGCGCAGAGCACGATCCATGCGACGCGACGTCGCCCAATTGCGGGGTCAGCGATCCGCCGTTCTGTCAAAAGCATGTGCGGCCACCGAATCGAGAAACCGCCGAAAAATTATCTTACTATTTTCGCACGCGACGATCGCCGTGGCAACCCAGGCCAAAGGGCTGGCTGGGCCAATCAGTTCTCCGCTGTAGGGCCGGCTGTGCCGGCCGGACTCGCGGCGCGACTTTCCCATCCACGGCCGGCAGAGCCGGCCCTACCAACACATCCACGGCCGGCTAAGCCGGCCCTACCAACACATCCACGGCCGGCAGAGCCGGCCCTACCAACCCATCCACGGCCGGCTAAGCCGGCCCTACCAGGTTGCCAAATGCAAAACACGGATTGGCCCTGGTTGACCTGGCTGGGCCAATCAGTTCTCCGCTGTAGGGCCGGCTGTGCCGGCCGGACTCGCTGCGTAACTTTCCCATCCACGGCCGGCAGAGCCGGCCCTACCAGGTTGCCAAATGCAAAACACGGATTGGCCCTGACCGAACGATGTTCCTCGCGCGAATTCGCCGGGAAAATGAGCCAGTCCCCGGCCCGTGAACGGTTACCATGTCAAAAGAAACTGCGCAGCGTGATCGGAACGGGAGTTTGCCACTCAACAGAATGCACGGTGCCCGTCGGTCGTCCATCGGCAAACAGCGTGTTCCCCCCCTTCGCACCCGCAACTGAATGCAGGCCCGAAGTTGCCGCCAAACATGTTTCTAATTGGTAACCGTGCATCGCCCCGGCCACGCCGAGCACCGAGCAGACAGCACAACCGGTAGAATAGCTGCGTTTGTGAGAGTTGCAAGCACAATCCCCCCCCAAGATTTTTCAAACTTGTCGGAAATCGGCCGGCCAACGATTGGATCTTCGCTTGCCCAGCGGATCGTCAACCGCGACGGCCACATCGACGTCGCCAAGGCGTATTACTCGACGCCGCCCGCGTGCATCTGCGCTCGGACCCCGGCAAGTTCAGCACGCTCGACGCGGAAAAACCCGACTCCGGCACGCCCACCGCTTGCCAGACCTGACGTTTCGAAGGATCATACCATGTTCCCTTGCTGGTTTTGACTCGCGGACTGACATTGCACTCTAATCGTGGATGAACTTTCCGAACCGAACGATGGACCCTAAGGGTCATCGCCGCAATACTCAGGGAAGTTGGAGGGATCAGGGATTAATGGCAAGTAAGAAGGGATCAGCGAAATCCTGCCGCGTGAGCGCGTACACGACAATCCGCGACCGGATTATGAGCGGGCAATTACTTCCCAGTGGCAGGGTTTCTGATTTTAAGCTCGCGCGCGAATTAAAAACGAGCCGCACTCCGGTACGCGAGGCGATAAAGCAGCTTCATGGTGAAGGACTGCTCGAGCCGCGTAAAGGCGGTGGTTATATCGTGAAGCGTCCATCGGTAGAGGACTTTGCCGAGTTGCTTCAGATACGCCGGTTGCTTGAATGCTTCGCCGTGGAACAGGCCGCGTCGCGGCTGACCGACGAACAGATCGATCAACTGGCCGAATATTGTAAGGTCTTTCGCGATACAGCCCGAGCAGTTCGGGCAGCCAAACTGACGGTCCTGGATGGCGAATTAGCCTGCCGCGTGGAGCTTGCTGACGCCTCCTTTCATCTGTTGATTCTGCGTGCGGCGGGGAATCGGCGGATACTGAAAGTTGTCAGCGACCTACAGATTATGACGCAGTACTTCGGCCACCGGCGTTACACGCCAGAATGGTCGCTTACAACGAATCTGGGGATTGAGTACCTGCAACACGCCCGCGTGGCTCGAGCACTTCGTAAGCGAGATGCGGTCCAAGCCAAGCGTATGATGGAAAGCATGTTCGATTCAGGTGAGTACGTAATGAAAAAGCACGCGAAGTTCCTCGAACATCAGCACGGAGGCAAGTCTCCTCCGGTGCCCGACTGGCCTGCAGAGCTCAGCCGTAGGATTCACGGCCTCGAAATGGAGTCGGAAGGCTACACTAGGCGATAATCTCGTGAACGACGTGCCCATGCACGTCGGTCAATCGATAGTCCCGCCCGCCGTAGCGGTAGGTCAGCCGTGTGTGATCCAGACCGAGTTGATGCAGAATCGTGGCATGTAAATCGTGGATATGTACTGCATTTTCGACCGCATGCCAGCCGAATTCATCGGTTGCGCCATAGACAATTCCGGGCTTGATTCCTCCACCGGCCAGCCACATCGTGAAACCGAACGGGTGGTGCTCTCGGCCGTTGGTACCTTCGGCGGTTGGCGTGCGGCCAAACTCGCCGCCCCAGACGACCAGCGTTTCGTCCAATAGGCCCCGCGACTTCAGGTCTTTAATGAGTCCAGCAACCGGTTGATCCACCGCCTGGCAGTTGTTGGTCAGATCCTGCATAAGATTGCTGTGCTGGTCCCATATGAACTCCCGATTGGCGTCTTTTGAATTTTGATGCAGCACCTGCACCATGCGAACTCCGCGCTCCACCAATCGGCGCGCCAAGAGGCATTGCCGAGCGAACACATCCGTCGTTGCATTATCACAGCCATACAAGTCCAACGTCGCCCGCGATTCGCCCGCCAGATCGAACGCTTCCGGGGCGGTGGCTTGCATGCGAAACGCCATTTCATAGGATTCGATGCGCGCACTCAGCCGGCTATCCTCTTCCCGATGCCTCAAGTGCGATTCGTCGAGTTGTTTAATGAGATCAATTTGCGTGCGTTGCCGCTCGCGCGAACGCCGAGAATTCGCCAAATCGGCAATAGGATCGCTTAAGTTCGACACGAGCGCGCCTTGATAATTGGCGGGCAAAAAGCTGGTGCTGTACAATGGCGTTCCGTGCGACGGCAACGCCTTGCCCGGGCAAATCACCATAAAGCCAGGCAAACTTTGATTTTCGCTGCCCAAACCGTACAGTAGCCAGGAACCGACGCTCGGTCGCGAGAATGTCTGCTCGCCGGTGAACAATTGGAAGCAGGCGCCGGTGTGATTAATGTTGTCTCCCACCATCGAACGGATCACGCACAGATCGTCGACACAGCTTGCCATATGGGGCAACAGTTCACTCACTTCGGTGCCGCTTTGACCGTGCTTGCTGAACTTCCAATAGGGTTGCAGCAAGTTGCCGGTCTTGGATCGCTCGAGCTTCGGTTTCGCAAACGGCAATGGTTTGCCATTGTCTTGGATCAAACGGGGCTTGAAATCGAAGGTATCAATCTGAGAAGGGCCGCCGGGCATGTACAGGAAGATCACATTCTTGGCCCGAGCCGTGTGGTGGGGCGGCTTGGAGGCCAAGGGATTGGCCGATTTCGCCTCGCTGCCCACAGATTCTTGCCCGAAGAGATTTGCCAGACCGAGCATTCCCACACCACCGACACAACGCCGCAGCAGTTGACGCCGGCTTAGGGAGGCAGGCAGGCCAGCCGGGTGCAAAGAAGAGTCGTAACGCATCGGATCTTCCTAATCGATGTAAAGGAACTCGTTGGTGCAGAATAACGCCTGGCAGTATGGCTCCCAGGCTTGTTCGGTCACGACTGTCTCAATCAGACCTGAAAGTCTGCCCTTCGGGTCGAGTTGTGCCCGATCGGTAAACGCCGTCTGCGCCTTGGCGCGCGCGGAGGCCGCTGCCGCCAGGCCTAGCTCCACTTCGTGCGGTTCGGCTGGCCGGCCATAGAGTACCGCGTAGAGCCACTGCACTTTGCCCGGGTCATCGGCGGGCGCTTCGCGCAGGAGCCGTTTCGAGAGTGCCTTGGCCTGCTCCATCATCCACGAATTGTTGAGTAAGTAGAGCGCCTGTGCGGCGCTGGTTGAGTCTCCTCGTTTCTCGATAATGGTCATCGCATTAGCGGTATCAAATATTTGACGAAAGCCAACCTGTTGATCGCGTTCCACGTGAGAGTACAGCATCCGACGATTGTGATCGGGCTGTTCGATGCTGGGCCCGCCAAGCGTGCGATCGAGCGTTCCGTTCGCGGCCAACAAGGTATCGCGCAGCACTTCCGTCTCCATGCGCCGGCGAGGCATCCGGCTGAAGAGCTCATTGTCGGAATCCATCGCCCGTGTTTGGGGATCCGCCAAGCTCGCCTGCTGATAGGCCGACGAGAGCATGATCAGCCGATGCAGCGCCTTGATCGACCAGCCCGATTCAATGAATTCGGCGGCCAGATAATCGAGCAAGTCCGGGTGTGATGGGGGCGTACCCAGGGCACCAAAGTTCGTGGATGAGCGGACGATCCCTGTCAAAAAGTGTCCCTGCCAAATGCGGTTGGCCATGACTCGCGCTGGCAGCGGATTTTTCGCGTCCGCCAGCCAGCGAGCCAGGTCGGCACGGCCACTTCCGGAAGAGATTGGCATGGGTTTTTCGTCAGCCAACAGCGCCGGCATATGCCGGGGCACAATCTCTCCGTGCCGGTCGTACTTGCCGCGCACGAAAATCGGAGCATCTCGAAGGCCTTCATATTGAGTGCCAGGAGTTCCACCCTCCTGTAAGCCGTGAGCTACAGGATAAGCCGGCGGCTCCCGCTGCTTAAGTGCGGTCAGTAATTGCGTAATGGTTGTCAGCTCTTCAGCATTGGCTGCCGGTTGACCCTGCGGCGGCGTGAGTGCGGCGATCTTCTTCTCTAACTCAACAACCTGCTGTTGCCAGGCACTACGCGCTTCCACTTGCTCGGCGGGCACCAAGGGAATCCGATTCATCGGTACATCCCCTCCGCCTGAACCTGTGCGCATGATAATGTGCGAGCTGAAAAAAATCCCCGCCAGACCGTAATAATCCTTCGTGGTGATCGGATCAAACTTGTGGTCGTGGCAGCGCGCGCAGGCGAATGTGATTCCTAAGAATGCCCTCCCTACTACGTCGATCTGATCGTCGACAATATCCGAAAGCATCTTCTGCACGTCGGCGTCCAAGGCGCTCCACTCGCCCAGAGAGAACACTCCCGTGGCGATAATTCCCTCGACGTTCACTTCGGCGGGCGGCACGGGGGGTTGCAAGTCGCCGGCAACTTGCTGAATGATGAATTGATCGTAAGGCAGATCGCGATTGAAGGCGCCCACCACCCAATCGCGATAGCGGTAATTCAAGCTCATGATGGTCTGGCCGGTGCGAATGTCGTCCGTGTAACGCACCGTGTCCAGCCAATGTCGGCCCCAACGTTCGCCGTAATGGGGTGAGGCCAACAGCCGTTCGACCACGCGCTCGAACGCTTGCGGCGCGGAATCCTCAACAAACTCCTCGACTTCTTGCGGCGTGGGCGGCAGGCCGATCAGATCGAAGTACGCTCGTCGAATCAACGTGCGCCGGTCGGCCGAGGGCGCGGGACGCAAACCCTTGGCTTCCAACCGGGCAAGAATGAACCGATCGACATCGGTGCGCGGCCAGGCAGCATCCTGAACCGGCGGCGGTTGCGGACGCCCGATCGGCGTGCGCCACCATTGGTCGTGCTTGACCTTTGAACGATTATCCGAACTTGACGCGATCCCAGCAGGGGGGGGTTCGTCAGGCCACGGCGCGCCGGATTTAATCCAATACTCCAAAACAGACACTGCTTCCTCCGGAAGTTTCCCATCAGGAGGCATCTTGATGTCGGTGTGAATGTAGCTCACCGCGTCCAGAAGGAAGCTCTTCCCAGGCTCACCCGGCACAATCGCCGCGCCGCGTTTGCCCCCCTTTAATATGGCAGAGATGTGGTCCAGACGCAGATCGGACTCCTGCGTATCTGGTCCGTGGCAATGCTGGCAGTTATCGACCAGGAGCGGACGCACTTTCGTCTCGAAGAATTCGAGCGCGACCGTCGGAGACTCGGGAACGGGTTCATAGAAGGCAATCGCCAATGTTGCCGAGTGGGACGACCCATCGTCGAACAGAAACGTGCCGTTGGGCGACGCGAGACTCCCTTCGCCTCCGGCAAACGTGAATCGAGATACCACGTACATATCCGGCGTGGTAGAGCCCGCATTGGCGACGAACAGCTCACCCCACGGCGCAACCGCCAGGCCAACGGCGCCGGCCAATTCGTTGCCGGTGATCAGCGCGCCGACGATCGCCGTTGAGCCGGTGTCGTTGGAACTAAAGGTAAAGCGAGAAACCGAGTTTCCGCCGCGATTTGCCACGAACAACTCGTGCTTCCGGAATGCCAGGCCGTGCGGACCGTACATATCGCCGCCCGTGAAACTTCCGTTGGGCTTAAAGCTCGCTCCCGTGTCGATGTAGCGATAGATGGTTCCCACGCCATCGCTTACAAAAATCTCACCCCCAGGGCTGACCGTGATCCCACGAGGGGCGACGGGGGCCAGGTCAAGTTGATAAACCACTCGGGCCCCTCGGACTGTCGGAGTGATCCGCGCCAGGTGCTGGCCACGCCCGTGCCCCGCTCCGGCCACGTAGAGGTCGCTGCTGCCGGGGACGTTCGCGAGGGACAGTATTGGGCTTCCGAATTCCGTGCTGCTGATTGGACCGTCCTGGTCGAATGAAGGCGTCGGACTGAAGGCGTTGGTGCAGCGTGCGATATCCGCCCCGTCGGAGGAACTGGTAGTCCCCATGAAAAATTCATTCGCTGACACCGCCGAACTGAAGGCAAATCCACTTGGACGAGCGGAAGGGAACCGCACATGATCGCTTCCCATCTTGTCGCTCGGGCCGCTGATCACCCAGCGATGCACGGCGACACCGTCGCTAGCATTGTCCTCGCCGACGAACAAATAGGCCGCTTGCGCGAATGCCGCGCATGCCAACCCCACGGCGACGCTCAGCAGTCCGCTCAGCAGGTTACGAAGGGACTGAGACACGGGACAACCTCCCATCAATGGAAAGCACGTTTGCCAGGTCGCATGACGAACGGGCGGGAAAAAGGAACACGAGCGAGCACGAACGACCCTTGAACGTGCGATGCGGCAACGTCCGTCGCCAGTGCTCCCTCATTCCAATTCACAAGTTTTCGTCGGACTTTGCAACCGCTCTTATTTTAAGGTGGGATGTTCTCGGGGTCGACTTCGACGCCCCCCCGCCGTGCGGCGGGGGGGCGCGGAGTCAAAATTCCAGGCGTTACTTCTTGCGTCTGCGTCGCACTGCAACCAGACCACAGGCGGCAAATGCCGCCATCACAAAACTCGATGGCTCCGGAACCAAGAAAGCGATCCCGAACGATCCGTTTCGCGTGGGCGTAGAACCTGCTGGGAAGTCGAACGCAAACAGACCATTGTCCGACACCGCACCTAGGCCATCGAACTTGAATCGAGATATCCTGTCCTCAACAAAAAGGTTGGTTACCCACAACTCACCCCAGGGTGCAACCGCCAAACCGGAGGGGCGATTCAGTCCATTTCCCGAAAACACTGAGCTGCCATTAACGACTCCGGCGGTACCAGCAACGTCGAATGTTAACCGACCAATAGAATTTAGACTGTGGTTCGCTACAAACAATTCATTACCTCGGAACACCAGGCCATGGGGGTTGTTCACGTTGGGGTCGGTAATGATCCCGTTTGGCGTGAAAGTCGCTCCGTTATCGATATATCGATAGATGGTGCTGGGATCGCCGGCTACAAAGATCTCCCCCCAAGGACTAACGGTCATTCCACGTGCTCCATTTGCACCTTCGATGTGATAGTCGACCGTTGCTCCCGTAGCAGTTGGCGTCAAACGTGCCAGAGATTTCCCGAACCCGATCTGCCCACCATGCGCATAGATGTCGCCACCCGGGGCACTCGCAATGGTTCCGATGATACCTCCAATCCCTGTTCCGCCCCCTCCCACCGCCGCTGGGATGTTACGGCTCCCATCAATCGTCGGGGCTGCCGAAAACGCGTTGGTGCTACGCACAATGGGGGGATCCTGCGGCACGATAACGCCGATGTACAACTCATTGGGAGATACCGTCGAAGACAACGCGAAACCCGACGGACGGAACGCGGAGGCAACTTCCACATGACCGCTTCCCGTATTGTCACTTTGGTCGGCTATCGTCCAACGATGCCATGCGACACCACTGGCTTGATTATCTTCTCCAATAAACACGAACGCCGCGTCTGCTGCTGCCGCCCAGCCGACCACCACAAGACCCAATACAAAATGCCGAAATACTTTGTACCACATGAGCGTACTCCTGTTGAAAGATAGAAAACTGGATACTTCAAGAACCAATTGCCAATACTTCAGTCCGCGTTGCACCGAGACGGCGGGGCAATCCGCCATCGCGGAATCCGGACTTAATCAATCCATAAGCAAGTCTCCCTGGAGTTTAAAGGACACATTCAAGAACATCACTGCCAAGAACATCACTGCGCCACTCCTCTGCTCCGTTACGGTCGCCGTCGGTAGAAAAACAAGCAACCAGCGATTCCAAGGATCAGCAAAGCGACTGACTGCGGTTCGGGGACCGCAGCGGCCGACAAACTGCTCCCGGCCAGGGTCAGGGGCGGTGTGCCTTGTCCCCAGTCGGCCAACACGGGATTCAGGTCGTCCTGACCAACAAATCCATCGCCACTGGGGTCGGCACGTGGGTCGCCCGGTGGCATATTCCCCCAGTCACCCAAGACGATGTTCAAGTCGTCTTGACCGACGAAGCCGTCGCCGTTCAGATCGCCAGCAAGCGCCGCGCCGGCGGTGAAGAAAGCGATCCCGAACGATCCGTTTTGCACGGGCGTAGGTAGTGGGTCGAACTCAAAGATACCATTGGGCGACACCGCACTTCCGTCTCCGCCATCGAACGCGAATCGAGATACCGCGTTATGAACATTAAGGTTGGTTACCCACAACTCACCCCAAGGTGCAACCGCCAAACCGGAGGGGCGATTCAGTCCATTTCCCCCAAACACTGAGCTGTCATTAACGACTCCGGCAGTACCAGCAACGTCGAATGCTAACCGAACAATAGAATTTTGACTGAAGTTCGCTACAAACCATTCATTACCTCGGAACACCACGCCATGGGGGTTGTTCACGTTGATGTCGGCAATGGTCCCGTTTGGCGTGAAAGTCGTTCCGTTATCGATATATCGATAGATGGTGTTGGGATCGCCGGCTACAAAGATCTCCCCCCAAGGACTAACGGTCATTCCACGTGCTCCATTATTACCTTCGATGAAATAGTCGACTGTTGCTCCCGTAGCAGTTGGCGTCAAACGTGCCAGAGATTTCCCGAACCCGATCTGGGTACCGTGCGCATAGATGTCGCCACCCGGGGCACTGGCAATGGTTCCGATGATACCTCCAATACCATTAGTACCATCAACGGGTGGACCTACCGAAGCAGGGATGTTACGGCTCCCATCAATCGTCGGGGCTGCCGAAAACGCGTTGGTGCTACGTACAATGGGCGGATCCTGCGGCACGATAATGCCCATGTACAACTCATCGGGGGATACCGTCGAATTCACCACGAAACCCGACGGACGGCCAGCGCCGTGAAAAAATTCCACATGGTCGCTTCCCGTATTGTCATTTTGGTCAGCGATCGTCCAACGATGCGCTGAAATACCACTGGCTTGATTATCTTCTCCAATAAACACGAACGCCGATTGTGCTGTGGTCCCGCAAGCCACGATTGCGACGGCGATAAATCCAGTGAACCTACTCATAAACTGAACTCCTGTGTCAAAAAAATTGCAGATCTGTCGGGTCTAAAATTCACCTTGACCGATGGTTCTTCGAATCCGGCTCCTAAGGAACCGGAGCCGTCTCCCGGCCTAAACCGGCACATTATGGGCTGCTTGCCGCTGCTGCTCCTTGAATGTATACACTAAAGGGATACATTAACCGGGAATGGCCAGGATGTCAAGCATCCGGGCCCATGAATTCCGGCCCGTGATTTCCCCAGTATTTTCGACGGCCTGCCTGGGAGTCAGCCGGAATCCCAATTTCGACGCCGGTCCGCCGGGAGGGTGCCCTAGCGCTATCGTCAAACGGCCATGCGGCCAGGAGTCCCGGCTGCCTGAACTTGACTCTCCTGACAACCGTCCGGCGATGAATCGGAAGTATCCTCGCCCGTCATTCCGCCACCCTGCTAGAATCAGGGTTTGCGAGGCATTTTTGACCTTTTTGTGGCCAGGCACGATTAGCCCAATCAATTCTTTATGTCGAGGGAGAACCACGATGCAAGTTCCAAACCTGCAGGCTCAAGCGAAATCAAAGCCGGCCCCCGCTGACCGCATGCCCATGATCGGGCGGCGAGGATTTCTAGCCGCAGCGTCAGCCGGCATCGCGGGGGTCGCATTGGGCCGTGATTACGGACCAGGAGCTCCCCCCGTCCGCTACCCAGAGCCGGACGTGGTGGTGCTCGACAAGCGATTCGCCAAATACAAGCTCGGTAACTCGCCAGTCCAGCGACTGTACCACGACCAGAAGATGCTTTGGGCCGAAGGACCGGCGTGGAGCGGTGTGGGAAAATACTTGCTTTGGAGCGATATCCCCAACGACCGCCAACTCCGCTGGCTGGACGAGGACGGGCACGTCAGCGTTTTCCGTCAACCGGCCGGAAATTCAAACGGCAACACATTTGACTTCCAGGGACGGCAAATCGCCTGCGAGCACGGCAATCGTCGTGTCGTGCGGTACGAACTAGGCGGCGGCATGAGCGTGCTTGCCGACTCATGGCAAGGCAAGAAGCTGAATGCGCCGAATGATGTTGTCGTTCATCCCGATGGCGGCATCTGGTTTACCGATCCTGGTTACGGCGCATTGATGAATTACGAAGGAAACAAAGGGGAACTGGAAATCAAGGAAGCCATTTATCGCATCGATCCCAAGGGAAAGCTCAACAAAGTCAGCGATGAGATGTTCAAACCCAACGGCATTTGCTTTTCGCCCGACTACAAGAAGCTGTATGTGGCGGAGACTGGCGCTTCGCACTTTGAGCAAGCGCCCAAGAACATCATGAGCTTCGAAGTGATGGACGGCACGAAGCTGGGGAAGATGAAGGAATTTGTTTCGATGGAGCTGGCAACGAAAGACGCCAAGGAGATGACCGGCTTTGCCGACGGCATTCGTGCCGATGTCGACGGCAACATCTGGGCCAGCGCCGGTTGGGTTGGCGAGGGTTACGACGGGGTCCACATTTTCGCACCCGACGGCACGCGCATCGGCCAAATCCTGCTGCCGGAAATCTGCAGCAACGTGTGCTTCGGCGGCGTCAAGCGCAAC
>SXHS01000364.1 GCA_005773145.1 Planctomycetaceae bacterium
GAAGTGCAGATGATCTTCCAGGATCCCTTTTCATCGCTCAATCCACGCATGACCGTTCGTGAGATCGTCGAGCGACCCTTGAAGGTACACACCAAGCAGGACGCGCGGCAGCGACAGGCGACTGTGACCAGTTTGCTGGAGCGAGTCGGCCTGCAGCCGGAACATGCCCTGCGGTATCCGCATGAGTTCTCCGGTGGACAGCGGCAACGGATCGGCATCGCGCGGGCTCTCGCGGTCTATCCCAAGTTGATCATTGCCGATGAGCCCGTGTCTGCCCTGGATGTATCCGTGCAGAGCCAGGTCATCAATCTCTTGCAGGAACTGCAACAGTCCATGGGATTGGCTTATCTGTTTGTGGCCCATGACCTTTCGGTCGTGCATCATCTCAGTGATCGGATTGCCGTCATGTATTTGGGCAAGATCGTCGAAATCGGCGACGCTGACGTGGTTTATCGGCAGGCGCAACATCCCTACACGCGGGCCCTGCTGTCGGCCGTGCCCCATCTCGATCGGGCCGGTCGACCGGATCGCACGATTCTCAAGGGTGAAATCCCCTCGCCGACGAACCGTCCCAGCGGTTGTAGCTTTCATCCCCGCTGCCCGCGGGCCGCGCCCTCCTGTGCGACGGACGTACCGACGTTGACCGAGACGTCGCTTGGCACTTGGGCCGCCTGTCCTGTCACCGCACGCGACCCCGTATCGGGAATCGGATAGCGGGTAAAACCATGCGACGGTGCCCGCGTCGAACAGGAATGCTCGGGAGTGTAGGCCGCCGGTACGAGGCAGGGTCTTGGGGCCGGGCACCCCGCCAGCGACACACAAAAGCGACACACAAAGATGTGGGGTACCGTGCCAGGGCAAGTCGCTCGACGTTGGGCGGCTGATCGGCACCGGTAACCGTTACGATTTTTTCTTGGTCGCCGATTTCTTACGGGTCGCGGTCCCCTTGCCGGACGCTCCCTTGGGAGCCTTTGTCGCAGACTTAGGCTTGGATGTTGCCGCTGAGGATTTCGTGGCGGCCTTCTTGGTCGATTTAGCGGCCGCCGCTTTCTTCTTAGCAGCCGCGCGGCGGCCCGACGGTTGAGCCTGGGCGCGCGCCGCCAGCAATTCGAGTGCCGCTTGGGGGGTAATCTCCTCGATCCCTGTTCCCTTGGGCACGCTCGCGTTGGTGACGCCGTCCGTGACGTACGGCCCATAGCGGCCTTCCATGAGCCGGATGGGTTGTGAGGTCACCGGAGAATCCCCAAGCACCTTCAACGGTTCGCGGGGCGCCGCACCGCCACGGCCGCGCGTTTTCGGCTGCGCAAGCAAGGCCAAACTTTGCTCCAACGTCACTTCGATGGGGGACACGCCAGCGGGCAATGAGCGTGTTTCTTCGCCGCACTTGACGTAGGGGCCGAAGCGTCCATTATGCGCCACCACATCTTGGCCATTGTCCGGATGGCATCCAACGATGCGCGGCAATGACAGCAGACGCAGTGCAACCTCCAGCGTCACATCGTCGAGTGTCATGCCTTTGAGCAGCGAGGCGTTCTTGGGTTTGTCCCCCGACTCCTCGGATTCATCGGCTGCCAGTTGGACATACGGACCAAAGCGGCCTTGTTTCAAGTACACCGGACGGTTCGTGCTGGGACAGATACCCAGCGGTTGTTCTTCACGTGATGCCTGTTCGAGCAACTGGCGTGCAAAAGGCTCGGTCAATTCGTCGGGGGCCAATTCCTGCGGCAAGGCGGCCCGTTGCGTGCCCGACTCCAAGAAAGGCCCATAGCGGCCCACGCGGACGAAGATCGGTTCTCCCGCTTCGGTGCTGCCCATCAGGAAACGACTGGTGGCTCGCGCGTCGATCTCCTCAACCTTGTTTTCGAGTTGCTTCTTGAGGCCTGGCGTGCCGTTACCAAAATAGAAATCACGCAGATAACGCACCTGCTCGGCCTCGCCGCGACTGATGGCATCCAGATGGTCCTCCAACTGGGCCGTGAATTGGTAGTCCACTAGGCGTGGCAAGTGGTCCACCATCAGCTTGACCACGGCGAAGGCAACCCAGGTTGGGATCAGCGCGTTGCTCTTTTTGAAGACATACTCGCGACTGAGAATCGTATCGATGATGGCAGCGTAGGTACTGGGGCGACCGATTCCCTGCTTTTCCAGCTCTTTGGTGAGGGATGCTTCGGTGAATCTCGCGGGGGCCTGCGTGGTATGGTCCTTGGAATCCAACCCTCGGCACGCAAGCGTTTGTTGTAGCGTCACCGACGGCAACAGGCTTTCCTTGTCAGCCAATTCGGCATCGGGATCGTCCGAACCCTCCACGTACGCCCGCAAGTAACCAGGAAAATCAATGGTCTTACCAGTGGCTTGGAACCGAGCACCGTCCCCTTCAACGACAACCGATAGTCGGCGCCCTCGCGCATCCGTCATCTGACTGGCAATGGTCCGTTTCCAAATCAACTCGAACAGCCGATATTCATCCGACGATAATTCAGAACGCAGCCGATCTGGCAACTCGAACGGGTGACCAGCAGGACGAATCGCCTCGTGCGCCTCCTGAGCGTTCTTGACCTGCGAGCGATACAGTCGCGGACTGTCCGGCAGATAGGCTTCGCCATATTCCGTGCGAACCAAATCGCGTGCCGCCTCGACGGCCACCGTGGCCAGATTGGTCGAGTCGGTACGCATGTAGGTGATATGCCCGTTTTCGTACAGGCTCTGCGCCGTGGACATCGTGCGGCGGGCCGTGA
>SXHS01000365.1 GCA_005773145.1 Planctomycetaceae bacterium
CCCGCTAGATGAGCCGTCGGATCGATCTCCATGATCTCTCCCGCACGGCGGCTGCGAGGATCGCTCTTGAGCACATAGCTGACCTGTAACGGCTCGTTGGGCGCCGAGTCCTGTTGTGCCGTCAACACATGCCCGACGCGTTCTTCTGGCAATTGCAGGATCAACTCCCAATCCTTCGTGGGGTCGACCACGGTCATCAGCACATTCCCCGGAACGACAGGCCGCTGCCGCAGTTGTTCCAGGACTGTCCAGCTCGTGATCACTTGCCCTGTTAAGGGGCTTTTTACCACCAGTTTCTCGTATTTTGTGCGGAGCAAATCGCGCTGCTTCTCCAAACTTTTGAGCAACGCCTCCTGTTGTTTCAACTCGCCCCCTAAACGGGCTCGGTCGGTTTCGGTTGGATTCTTGGTCGCCCGAGGATCCAACGAGATCCGACGCAAGGATTGAATGTGTTTCATGGTGGCCTGAATACGCCCCAGCAAATCCTCGCGTTCCATATCCAATTTAGTGCTGGTCATTTTCGCTAACACGTCCCCATCATGCACCTGCTGACCGGTGGTCACGGAGACTTCCGTAACCACGGCTTCGGTATCGACGAAGACCTGCCGACGCAGAACCGGCTGCAATTCCCCCTCGCACTTCATGTCAAAGCGGTAGGGCACCAGACAGAGCGCGGCGATAGCACCGATCAGCAGAAGCGCGGCGGCTATTGATTTGGGCAAATTGCGAACCGCCACAACCCAGCGAGCCTTCCCTAAAAATTGCCAAAGCGGCAACAAGAATAGACTGCGATAGGCCATCGCGTTGGACAGAGCCCGCGCGCTGTGTTCGGTCACCAGATCCACGCTCTGGCGAAACGCCTCGGCGGGCCGATTGTCCTCAATCTGTTCAATAATCAGGGCACCAAACGGCACTTCCTCTTTGACGCGTGCCGCCCCCTCTTCCTCCCTCTGTTCCGACTGCTGGCGGACTGCGGCTGGGGAACGCAGCGGCAATACAGCGACCGACTTGGCATGGACCTCGTCCACGTAAGCCTGCAAGGCCGTCTCAATTTGTGGAGCCAGATGGTCGGTGGGACCGGTGTACCAAAGCGGTTCGCCATTGCGGCAGACCGCCGTCGCCAAGCGGTTCAATAGCACAACCGAATTGGCCCGCTTGTCCATGGTGTCTTGACCGCTGATCGCCTCAACGACGTATTTGCGTCCCTTGCGCAGGGCCACACTGACTCGGTCCACACCGACCAAGCGGCGTCCTTCATTGGCAATGGTGTAGGCTGTGGTGCTGGCATCGAGCGAATCATGGATCGTCCGCGCAAACTGTTCCGTGCGCGAAAAGAGCGTTTGCCAATCCATCAACTCCCGCAAGCGACGGCTTTGTAAGTAGTCGCCGATCAAGGCGCACATCTGCGCGAGAAATCGCAGATAGCCCCGCTGACTGGCCGGGCCGCTCGTTGGGCGCTGAAAAACCTCGACCACGCCCGCCATGCGCTGTTCGTCCCGAATCGGACAGAGCACCAATAGGTGGCTGGTGGGATTGCCCGCTTGATCGTCCCCGGTACCGCCCGAATACGGCGGAACTAAAAGTTCCTCATTGCCGTTCAAGACGCGATGCAGGAGTCGGGCATGTCGGGCGGCGTCGGCCCCCCCCTGCTCTTCTGGCAGACATTCGCGCAGCCGAATCTGATAGATGAGTCGCAAGGGACCTTCCGGCGAGACAATCCAAACCGCGCCGCCAATCGCGGCCAAGGCCGAGACGACTCGCTGCAGAAATTCTCCGTAAAATACCTCGGGCTCAAGCCCTTGCTTGGTTAATTGGCTGATCTCATGAACCAAACCGCGTATCTGGGCCTTGGTCTCTTCGATCGCCTGCGGATCAATGGGCTGTTCAGTACTCATATTTTTAATGATCCAACATATCCAAATACGGATCCTGCCCCATTTCCAAATGCATTTTCTTGCGAAGTTTTTCGTGGTGCAGCAGGACCTTGCGCGAGCGGAAGTGACGCCGCTCGATGATCCGCTGCGCCCGGGAAAAATGTCGAGCCATCCCATCCAACGAGCTGGAATGCGTTGCCGAATCATGCAACCGGCGGGCACGTTGTGCGCCGAGGGCCATGGTGAGAATGTCATCATCTAGGGCCAGGTACTGTCGCACCGTGCCCGGATCCCCCTGTCGTCCACAGCGGCCGGCCAATTGGCGATCGATGCGGGCCGAATCGTGCAATTCCGTGCAGACCACATGCAGTCCGCCCAATTCGTGGACCCCGTCCCCCAATTTAATATCGGTGCCGCGCCCGGCCATGTTGGTGGCTACCGTCACCTTGCCTTGATGTCCAGCTAAGGCCACAATTTGGGCCTCGTGGGCAACCTGCCGCGCATTCAGGACCTGATGGCGAATACCTTCCGCATCGAGCAGCTGGGAGAGATGCTCCGACTTGTCGATGGAACGCGTGCCGATGAGCACGGGTCGACCGCTGGCGTGATGTTCCTTGACCTCCTCGACAATAGCGTGCCATTTGGAATCACTGTCCGGAAAGACCTGATCGGGATAGCGTTGGCGGATCGGGGGGCGGTTGGTGGGAATCCGCTCACACCGGGTCCGATAAATGCTCCGCAGCTCACCAGCGGAATTGGCCACAGTCCCAGTCATACCGGCCAAGTGCCGATAGCGGCGGAACAGATCCTGAATGGTGATCCGTGCGGCGTGTCCCGATTCGACCGTTACCTTGACACCCTCCTTGGCCTCGACCGCTTGATGGATGCCACCGCTCCACTTACGTCCCTCGGCAATGCGACCGGTGAATTCATCGACGATGACGATCTCGCCGTCCTGGACGACAAACTCCCGATCTCGATGAAATTCGCGAACCACCTTGATGGCCCGCTCGATATAGGTGTAGATGTCAATCAGTCCGACGGGGCCCATTTCTTTGGGCGTGGAGAGCGAGCGGGCCAGTTGTCGACCAGCGAAGTTGAGCTCAACCGTGCGCTTTTCCAGGTCGTAGTGATAGTGCGTTTCGTCGACGAACTGATCCGCGCATTGCGCGGCCCACTCGTAGCAGGCCACGGCGATTAGTTGAGCCTCGCCGGGAATGGCACTGATGATCAACGGGGTGCGAGCCTCGTCAATCAGAATACTGTCTGCTTCGTCAACGACACAGAAATGTAATTCGCGGAGAACCGGCTGATCATGCGATTGGGACGGATCGGCTGCCCCGCCCATGATGTTGGTGGGATCCTCGCGGAGTTGTCGCAGCAGCAATCGATCACGCAAGAAGTCGAAGCCGACTTCCTTGGCAGTGCCGTAGGTGACATCACAGGCATAGGCACGACGCCGCATATCCTGATTCATGCCGGTTTGGATGATGCCGACCGTCATACCCAGCTGGCGGTAAATGGGCTCCATCCATTCCGCGTCGCGTTTGGCCAGGTAGTCGTTGACCGTTACGAGGTGCGCCCCACGACCTTCCAGGGCCCGCAGGTACATGGGCAAGGTCGCGGTCAGTGTCTTCCCTTCCCCCGTTTGCATCTCGGCGATTGATCGCTCGAAGAGCGCCATGCCACCCAGCAACTGCACGTCGAAGTGCCGCATGTTGAGCGTACGCCGCCCCGCCTCGCGGACCAAAGCAAACGCTTCGGGAAGCAGTCGATCCAGCGGCTCGCCACTCCGAGCCCGATAGCGGAGCGATAGGCTTGCCTTGCGCAACTGGTCGCCAGTTAGCGCTTCTAGGGTCGGCTCCAGCTCGGCGATCCGAGGCAGCAGGAGCTGCCAGACCGCCCCTCGCCCCAGCCGTGGAGATGTGGCGCGTGCCAAAAGCCGCCGCAGCGCGGAGAGGGGCCGAGCTTGATCCAATGGCTGATCCGCAGATATCGTCGTGTCGACCATGCAACCGATCCGTTCCCATTCCAGACCTTCAGCCCAGACCTCCAGCGCCATCGCCCTGCGCCAGTGCCACAACTCTGAGTGGCGACCTGGCCCCCGTTGGCGATCTTGCGCGAACGCGAATGCTAGCATTCCGGAATTGGACTGCGTGCGCTCCCTGCCCCCCTTCTTGATGGTATCGAATTGGCCGAACCAACGCAACAAGAGCCCTACTGGCGTTCAAAGAGCGCCTTGCGCAGTTCTTCCTCGAATGAGGCGCTGGCGGCGATCGCTGCCTGGAAGTCTTGTTTACCCAACGCGTAAACGGTAGTGGGCTGAGTGGTCACAATGGTTGCGTTGCGTGGTTCGCCGGTCAGCAACGCGGCCTCGCCGAAGAATTGACCTTCCCCCAGCGTATTCACGACTTTGCGAACTGCAGCGATTGTAACGACCACATCGACCGCCCCCTGGCGGATCAGGTAAAACTTTTCCCCGACCTCTCCTTGTCGGATGATCTCCTGCCCGGCCGGAAATACTTCGGCCGTCATGCGGTCTGCAACTTGGGTCAAGGTGCGGGGCGTCAGCCGTGAAAAGAGCTCCACCCGCGAGAGGAACTCGCATACCACGGCGGATTCCTTGACCAGCACGTCCGACTTGATGTAACCGTCCACCATATTCACGATGCGGTCGGCCACGTCGAGAATCCGATTATCGTGCGTCACCATCAGGATGGTACATGCCTCTTCGCGCGCCAAACGCTGAAAGAGGGTCACCACATCACGTCCCGTTTTTTCGTCCAAGGCGGCGGTCGGTTCATCGGCCAGCACCAGCTTGGGTCGGTGCACCAACCCGCGCGCGATGGCGACGCGTTGCTTTTGTCCACCCGAGAGGGAACCCGGCTTGTAGTGCAACCGATGCCCCATGCCCAGTTGTTCCAACATCACCCGGATCCGATGTTGTGATTCGCTGGCGTCCATTCTGACCAACTCGGTCGCCATTTTGACATTCTGGGACGCGGTCAAGGACTCGAACAGGTTGTGTGCCTGAAAAATAAAGCCGATCTCGCGGCGCAGCTGGAGAATTAAGGACTCGGTCGCGCCGAACAGTTCGCGCCCCAGAACGGTCAGGCTCCCCTCTTGCACGGTCCGCAGGGTGCCGATGAGGGTGAGGAGCGTTGTTTTGCCGGAGCCGCTGGGGCCGGTCATGATCACAATTTCGCCGCGGCGAATGTGGAGCTGATTGTCGAATAGCACCTGCTTGCGCAGCTCCCCCTCGCCGTAATGGTGCTGCAACCCGCGCACTTGCAAGGCGAAATCGCCCGACGAACCTGGCGGGTCGGCCCCAGCCGGATGGGGACCAACCATTGGGGGAAGAAGACCGGAAACCATCCGCAGCTCCAGCTAGCGGCGCTGGGGGCACGGCAGGACCGTTTCGCACCGGCGCTCGATTTGGGCGACAACCGACGGTTAGCGGGTACGCTCTTCAAGACCCAAGGTGCCGATCAGCACCTCGGCGCCGGGCGTCATATCGCGAATCTTATCGGCAATGTGCTGTTTTTCGGAAACGGTCGCTTTTTCCAGCCGCCGTTTCATGACGGTCATTTTCTTGGTCCGGTGGCGACGACGACGCAACTCGCGTTTTCTCTCAGTGCTTCTCAAGCTAAAACTCCTAGGCCGGACGGGCCCCCGCAACAAAAAACCCGAAAAATGCCAGCCGGCAACAGCCACTGGCCGGGCCCGATTGTATCATCCCGGCCGCCCGGTGGCAACGTGACCGTTGACATGGTAGTTGACAGAATACTACAGTGTCGCAGCGGGAAACTTCCGGCCGAATTCCGGGAGTTGGAACCAAGCCAGGATGGGTGGCCGAGTGGACGAAGGCGGCAGTCTTGAAAACTGCAGTAGGGGAAACTCTACCGGGGGTTCGAATCCCTCCCCATCCGTTTGACCGATTTGCAGCATCTTGCGGCGAGTCGCTGGAATTGGCGCAAACCTTTGCCGCGTTATGCGCTTCCGACGATTCGTGCGACTCCCCGCCGCTCGGCACGTGCGCGTGCTGCGCCGCATTTTGCGCCGCCTGTGCGCCGCATTCTGCGCCGCCCGTGGCTTGGGAAAAATGGGCGTCGGTCACCTGATAATAATGCTTTCGGGCAATGTCCTCGCTGTTGCCCAGCCACTCGCATACCACATGTGAAGCAAACCGCTCGGCGAGCTCTGTTTGTCGGGAACTCCTGAGGTTGTGAAACAGCCGGGGCCAAGGCTTCAGGCCAGCCCGCATGATAATTCGCAAGAAATGCGTACGCAGATTGCAATTCCGCCACCCTGCCTTTCCCAGTGAACTCGCACGCATGCGTGCATCGACCACGTACTCAGCACCCTCAGGGGCAAGCTCAAAGGCTTCCGCCAACACCGGACTAAGTTCTGGAAACAGCGGAATCGTCCGGTGGTCCTTACCAGGGTGGTGTTCCGTCTTGGGGGAGGAAACGACGATGCGGCCTGCGTCCCAATCAATATCCTGCCAACGGAGTGAAAGCACTTCGCTCGGGCAACGTAGGCCACCAAAGCGGGCCAGGGCAACGATTGCCCGCCAGTGATGGCTGGGACACGCTTCCAGCATCC
>SXHS01000366.1 GCA_005773145.1 Planctomycetaceae bacterium
CACATGGTCGCGCATTTGGCCGCCGCAGCCGAGCAGGCCAACAAGCAACTTGCGGCGACTCTCGTCGGCAAAGGTGTGCACGCCACCTAGGGATGCCACGGCTACCGCCAAGGCGGCACGCTCGGACGAATTCTGCAGGAACTCACGACGGTTGGTGGGATGAGTCAAGGTGGCTCTCCTGTGGTGGGTGCGGGTGGGGCCAAACGATTACCCAATTATGACTGAGGCGGGCTACGGCTGGAAGTGGCGGCAGCCGGACCTCTCGTTCCCAGGCTCCCGCCTGGGAACGAGAGAAATCTCAAATCTCAAATCTCAAATCTCTCGTTTTTCGGGCTCAACACTCGTCGTACCACACAAGTGACGGGAGCAACTGTCTGGGTGGCACCCGGCGGCTGGCCCGACTCGCGTTCAAAACGCCAGGGCGCGACTCAGTTCCCAGGCGATGCAGCGCGCCGCAAACCCCAAATAGACCAGCGAAGCGCCCAGCATCATGACCACGTTGATCCAACCAGGGCGGGCGCTGCGCGGCAAGTAGCGCAGATTGACGTAGAGCAACAGCGGCACATAAACCGCCATGGCGAAACCGCCCATGTAGGCCGCGTTGAAGAGAAACCCCAACTCGTTGATCTGGCAGAACTCCAAAACTGCGGTCAATCCGATTCCCACGACGATCCACAGACCGGCTACGACTAAGTACCACCAGCTGACCTCGCGGCATCGGGCCGCGGGAAAACTCGTGTAGATAATATCCGCCAGGGAGCGCGCGACACCATCCACGACCGCCAATTGCGTGCTGAATAATGTGGCGAGTCCCACACAGAGGAATATGGTCCTTCCAACCGGCCCCCAAACCTGATTCAAGATCTGGGCCTCATCCCATATCAATCGGCCGGCTTCTGGCACCCTCCCTTGCGGGTGCAGTACCGCCAAGGCACCGTAAATGAATAGCATCAGCGTGAAGCAATTCAGGAGCAAGAAGAACAGCAGTTGATCCTGCCAGATGAAACTCCACCAATCGGAAAACCTGCGACCGTTTTGCTCCGTGTCCGCGTAACGAAATCCAGTCGTGGGAATTTTCTCGCTGCGGCCGCGCAGTGCATTGGTCATGCTGGGGATCCTCGCTCCCATGCCAATGTGCTTGTCACGTAAGTAGAACGTGTAGAAAAGATTGGCGGTCCCCCCCGCGCCGGCAAATACCACCGCGATGAATAGGTCCTTGGCATTCAAGCCGTCCGGAATCTGGCCGAAACGGGTCAGGCCCTGAGCCATCGCCCAAGTCGTCTCCTTGGTACCGACGGCGACGGCCACGGAGGCCAATCCCACCACAACGATGATCACCAATACCTCGATGGTTCGTTCCACCGATTGATAGACGACCTTGGGGCCGAACAATGCTAACGCGACTAAGGCGAACGTGATGGCGGTCCAGCAGGTATCCGTCCCCCAAAAGTCCGCAGCACTCGTCACACCGGTGGACGCCGAGTGCATGTGCCAATCGGGGCCGACGAGGAGCGCTTTGAGAGCTGAGCCGGAGGCGCGGGCCCAGCCCGGGGCGAGCCAACCCAGCACGTTGAAAAGAATGAACAAAGGGGCGAAACCACGCCAGACGCGGGAGAAGCTACTGTAGACGGTCTCCCCCGTGGCAATCGTCCAGCGCCCCACCTCGAGATTGATCCACAGTTGTAGGAACACGCCCCAAAATGCCGCCCAGATAATCGTCGCACCATGCTCCGCCACCATCCGCGGCCAGATGATGATTTCACCGGCGCCAATGGACAACCCTACCAAGATCGCGCCCGGACCAGTCATCTGCCAATTGGACAGTGTCTTGGGTGGCAAATCGCCGGCCTGTAAATCCTCCGTCGGTTGAAGTAGGCGACTCATAAGCAACGAAGAAATATCGGATCAGCGAAAAGGAAGAATCGAACGGCCCATGTCGTGCCGGAATCGGCTACCCCGCTTTTTCCAAAGGGACCGAGGCACCAGCCGCTTGATAGCCGTACGTATCCATGTAGCTACGGCAATGCTCGGAAATGCGTCCACGCAACTCGGCGCTAGGTTCATACTTGTTCGTGCGATAGTCTCGGCCCTGCTGCCAATATTCCCGCAACTTCGGAGCGACCTGATCGAAGCCCTTCAGGGAAAGGTGCTGATAGATGCGTTCCATCTGAGCAAGCGGATCCTCGACGAGATCCTCGTAGCGGACGTCCACAATTCGTGTCGGATCCACCAAGTGACGCTGTTGATCAAAACTCCGATACATCTGCGTGTACGTTCGAAACACCGTATCTTCCAGATTCTCATGACGAGGAATCTGCAGACCCAAAACGTCCGCCATTTTGCGCCACATGCGAAACGTGGAGGGGAGGACGACATAGGGATCCCGTACGATGTGGATGAATCGAGCTCGCGGGTAAAGTTCCAGCAATGTCTTGATGCGCGCGGTGTGGGTAGGCGATTTGAGGACCAGCCGGCGAGGATCGTGATACGTGAGCCGCCGCACGAACCATTGCATCGTGTCCTTCCAATGCTGCAACTCGGCCGCCGTCAGCCCCTCCAGGTCCAGATAGCGATCGTTCTGCCGTGGATGATTGGGAAACGCCCAGTCCAAGTAGGGAGAGGGTGTCCCCAGGTTTCCCAACGCAAATTCGTCCTCCTGGGGACGATTCCACCCAATCGACACATTGTCCATCGGCCTGGTGTTCGGCAATAAGAACCCCAGGAAACGCGTGACGAACCAGGAAGTGTGCAGGAAATGATGGGGCGCCATGCACTGATAGAGACTTGGAAAGCTGAATTGGTCGTCCAGCACCAACAATTCATGGAGTAATGTGGTTCCAGTCCGCCAATGGCCGATCACGAATACCGGATCCGGCACGACCGTGAGTCGTGCCGCGCGTCGCGCGAAACAGGCCTCCTCGATGAACTTGGAGAGCGAATTGAAAACCGAGAACCCGCTGATTATGCAGGCCATGGGGAGCCGCGCAGGGCTGATGGCGAACCGATGGCTTGCCAACAGTCGCATCCAGACGGGGAACGTCATGCCGTGCCAGACGCGCGGCGTGCGCATCGGAAAGCGGGTCACATCAGAATCGGCCATGTTGATCGCTTTCGTGGAAGAAACTCCTCGGCCCCTGCCCTCGGGCCGGTCCGCGTCAGCAATCCGGGCGGGCGCCCCGATTCCCCGTGTGCCACGCAGAGAGATTGATTGTCGACTCAGCGGGTAGTGCACGTCAAGTCTGAGATTACCATTTATGGTCCCTTTGTGGCGCGGCGGTGTCCATTCTCCGGCGGCCATCGACGCGGTAAGTGCTATCATGGCCAGCGGTTGCAGGCCGGATGCCATCGCGGTTGGGAACGGAATCCATTGGCCTGAACGACTATAGGATGGCCGTCCAGGCCTCGGCTGAGTACTTGTCAGCGACCAATTGGGTCGTCAGCCCGCGTGGCCAATCCAAGAGTGGATCGGAAGCGCCCCAGGCTTCTACGAGGCCCTGTTGCAGCTGGGCCGCGGTCCGCGGAAGGTTCCCGACGAACTCATCGTGTCGTCGCCCGCCGCGATATTCGGGCTCACGTGGCGGTGACCGCAGGCAAGTACCCAATAGTGGAAGCGGAAAATCGTAGAGTAGCGTGCCGTGATATAAGAGGGAGTGTGGACGGCAACGCAGGCTGTTGCCCGAAAACTTGCGTGGCGGATCTCCGTCCATGGCCAAATCGCTGGTCCCAGCGAGTACCACGGGGGGCTGCGAGGGGCCGACCGCCTGCCGAATTTTCCCCAAAATGAACCGGTGCGCAAAATCGATCGAACGTAGCTGGGGCCACCGCGAGTAACTCAGGATGATCGAGTACATCAGGCAGCCCGGGCCCACTACTACAGCGGCTCCACCGCTAGGGCGACGCACGACCGGAATCTGCCAAGCGCGACAGGCGTCCACGTCGACCTCCCGTTCCAGCCGGGAGGACCTCCCCAATACCACTGCGGGCGTGAGCGCCTCCCATACTCGCAGCACATCGGTATCTTCATCCCCTGCAGCCGCTTCACAGACCTGCAGCAAGGCGTCGTCGAGTGCTACATTTTCGGCAGCCGTGGGCAAGGTGAGCAGAAGCAGACGCATGGACGTTCTTCTACAGGATAAACCCACCCCTCGCCATGCCCCAGCTTGGTGCCCCAACAGCTGCGGTTGACGGTCACACGAGCAGGTTCGATACTGAACTGGCAGTTGCCCAGTATCCTTTCGGATAAACTTGGCGCATAGGCCCGGCGATAGGGGGCTGGCTCTTGATCGTCGCAGGACGGGCGCGGGTGGGAGATGAATCGATGAACGATCAAGGCCAACGAACGCCAAGCAGGTACGATGCGGCGGCCCGCCAAGAGGCGGAAGCCCCCGGTGCGTCCGCAGTCGGCGATCCCATATTGCCGCCCGTGCGTCCCCCAGCCGGCAGCTTCATTGTTCAACTCTTCTTGATCCCATTATTGATCGTCGGCTGTATCGTAGGCGTGTGGTTGGCCTTTAGCTGGTTGGCCCACCAAGGGAGTCGGCCAGCCGAACTCGTGCGGGATCTGGATCGTATGGATCATTATGGCTGGCAGCGGGCCCTGAACTTGGCCAACATGTTGCGCGATGCCGAGAATTCTACGTTGCGCCGTGATGGCAAACTGGCTCAGCAACTGGCCGATGTGCTCATTCGCGAGATCGATCGCGGTGGCGTGACCGAGGATCACATTGGGCTAAGGATTTATCTCTGTAGGGCTCTCGGAGAGTTTGAGCGGACGGAGGGGCTCGACGCGCTATTGACGGCGGCCGAAACCGAACAAGACCCGGTTGAACTGGCCGTGCGTCGCGCGGCCTTGCAGGCTCTGGCCGTGTTGTGCGAACGCGTGCCCCCGGAGCGGTTGTTGACGCATGAGCGGTTGATGCCGGTGCTGGAGCGGGCTTCTCGCGATCGCAGTGATGTGGTCGAGCAAGAGGTGGCTCGGGCGCACATCCGCCAGTCGGCCGCATTTGTCCTGGGGTTCCTCTCCGATCCTCGCGCCATCGACCTGTTGATCGCGCAGCGTGCTG
>SXHS01000367.1 GCA_005773145.1 Planctomycetaceae bacterium
CTTTCATGCCCCTTGATGATGATCACATCCGAGCCTTCGACTTGTTCAATCTGCACCGGCCCGAGCAACCCGGTGTCTTCCTTGTCTTCCTTGTCTCCCGGCTGCGCCAATTCCTCGGGATCCAGCGCCGGCGACGCTGGCAGCGCCGTATCTGCGGGATCGTTCTTCGCGGCCACGAACGCTTGGTCGTTTCGCGTGCCGTGAATCGTGGCTCGGGGGCGAGTCGCCATGGGCGGTGGCGGATCCACCACCGTCGCTGAGGGAGTTGGATCCTGGATCCATTGCAACATGCGGGTCACCGGCTCCTCGGCGGCACCATCGTGCGAGATCATGCGGGCCGTGTGGTATCGCGAACGTCTTGGCTGATCCAATACCGCCAGGATGCGACTCCACACGCGCACGGCGTGCGCGGGCCCACGCATGGCAATGCCATGTCTTTGTCGATCAATATCGAGCTGCAAGACGTGCCCCTGATCCAACGGAATCGTGATCTGCGAGGTCGGCGAGTCGGGCGACTCGGCCATTCGGCCGTAGGGGGTTGGTTGTGAGTCCGCCGCGTCGGGCACGAAATCCAAGATCATCGCCTCAAGCTGGCGAGCCGTGAGATGTTCCAACTGGACCGCATGGAGTCCGGAATCTGCCGTCCCATGAGACACAAATCCCGTCAATTCCACAGGGGGTGCCCCGCGCGGCAGAGCAGTGCTGGGTGAGGGCGACTTGGCCGACGTTTCCGACCGGGCAATCAAGTCGGCCACCTGAACCAGAACGGCTTCCGGCCCTTGGACGAACAGGCGATTGGACTGCGGGTCAACCGCCACCCGCGCGTCTGGTGCCTGTTGTGCCAAGAGTCGTTTGAGTGCTGGCTCCACCTCCGTTACTCGGGCACGTTGGAGCACAAACGTTCGCCCCGGGACCGTGGTCGGACCGGTGTCGGCACGCATGATGGGTAGGAGGCCAGATAGGACCCAGGCGAGTGCAACGGCCCCCAACAGCACGCACGCGGCGCGTGTCACCATGCTGGAGGCCGTCGATGCCTGATTGCTTGCCGATGGGACCACGGATTATCTCGGCGGGGGCCCCGCCGCTCGATTTCGGTGTCGGTGTCGAATTTACCCAAAGCGCAAAGTTTGCGCCAGCCGTATTATCGCCCACTAGCGATGGGGGGCTTGAGGCGATCGTCGATAATCGGCCTGCCAGCATTGATGGCGCGACGGCCTAGTGGGGATCCTTTTTCCAAAAGGTGGCAGTCTCGACCTCTGGTGACTAAAATAGACGCCTGTAATTCGGCCTTCATTGCCGGGTACCGATGCCCTGGGTAGTGGTTCTCAAGGGGGCGAGCGATTGACCGCATCCGAGGAAAATTTGATTTGACGGCTGCCCTGAAAAAATGTGCTCGTGAGGCGGAAGACCGTTTACGCTACCACCCGATGGTTCGCGAATGGCTCGGACTCTACAAGAAGTGGCGAGGCCAAGCCAACAAGAGGTCCGATCGGCCGTCCGCACTCTGTGATTCGATTTCGGACCTTTGTTCAGCGGCCCGTTGGACGCAGAACCCGGCCCGCATGCGGTCGCTGCAACGTACGATTCACGATCAGTTGAATGATGCAGCGATGGCTCGAATCGACTGGCGGCATGTCGTGCCCGACTACGCCGAAGACACCTGGGGCGTTCGGTTATTCTAAAACCGTTTGTCGGCCCCGGTGAAAAAGGAGTTATCTACATCTCCTTTGAGTGCGAGTGGGGTAAATTGCTCGGCCGCTCCAATCTGGCAGAATTCGCGACCAAGTACGACCTGGTGCTGGCGCCTTCGGGCGATCCGCATAACCTCATCAACTACGCGTTTGCAAATATCTGGCCGGGAACCTTGTACAGTCAAATCAGCAACGCGGGAGACATCGAAGTCTTGAAGGGAGTGAGTGAAAAGCTGGTTGCTCTCCCCTTGTACGCCTCGTCTTGGGTCAATCCGACGTGGTTTTCACCCAAACCAAAATGTGACCGGGCGTTCGACTTGACAATGGTGGCGAACTTTGCAAAATTCAAACGACATCACATTCTGTTCCGCGCACTCCGTTCGATGCCGCGTGATTTGCGTGTTTTGCTGATCGGCCAGGATCAGGATGGACGCACCGCGAAGAGCATCGAACAAGAGGCCCGCTGGTATGGCGTGGAAGATCGTTTCTTGATCCGTGTTAGCCAACCCTACGCCCAAGTGATTCAAGCCTTCAGCGATAGTCGGTCCAGTGTGATACTTTCCCGTCGCGAAGGGTTGTGCGTGGTGGTGGCGGAGTCCATGTTCGCCGACGCACCGGTTGCCATTTTGCAGAGCGCGGAATTGGGGTCGCGCGCATTCATCAACGAACGCACGGGGATTTTCCTCAATGAGCAAGGGTTGGCGGAACAACTGACGCGCTTCGTGCGCGAGGCGGATGGCTTCGCGCCGAAGGCCTGGGCCGAGGAGAACATCTCGTGCTTTAAGAGCTCTGCTCGCCTTAACCGTATCCTCCAACAACACGCAGAGGCCTGCGGACAGTTCTGGACCCGAGACCTGGCCCCCCTACAATGGTGCCCCTTTCCTCAGCTGGTCCACGCGGCGGACGAGGCGATGATGCAGACCGAGCGCCAAGCGATCGCCCAGCAATTTGGGCTGATCATCGGCGCAGAACGCAAGAAACCCTGACGGGCCGAATCAAAATCCGCGACGACGTTTTTCGCTGTAGCGTTCGAGGGCTGCCTTGATGATGGGATGGGCGAAATCGCGGGGCTGGAAATCATCGACCTCCACCGCCTTCCCCTCCAATGTCTTATAGTCCTGAAAGAATCGTTGTAGCATGCTCAAGCGATGAGGCGGGAGCTGGCTGGCTTCTTCGAATCCATTGAATTCCGGGTCGTCCGTGGCCACAGCCAGAATCTTGTGATCCTTCTTGCCACTGTCGACCATCGTCATCAGGCCAATCGCGCGGGCCCATACCAAGGTCAATGGTATGACAGGCTCTTGGCAGAGGACCAACACATCGAGCGGATCGTCGTCCTCAGCCAAGGTCTGTGGGATGAACCCATAATTGGCCGGATAGTAAACGGCGGAATAGAGAATGCGATCTAACTTCAACAAGCCCGTTTGCTTGTCCAGTTCATACTTGACACTGGAACCCAACGGAATTTCGATAACCGTCCTAAACTCACCCGGCAGCGAGTTGCCGGGTGTCACATCGTGCCAAGCGTGCATGGTTTAATTCCTGTCGCAGTCCCCTATCCGAGCCCAACAAGCCAGGTCCAATTCCACGGGTCGGTGTTCCCCAACCGGCGAGCGGGTAGCCTAGCACAACCGGGCCGCTAAGGACAACTTGGCTGGCGGGCCATGGCAGCGAATCCTTGGAGTGAGGAGAACGCATCGCCGAGTCAGTGGGCTTTACGGGCGCAGAGGACGCGAACTCGCTGGGCAAGGTCCTTGACCGTTTCGATGGGATCGAATCGCCCGTCCTCGCGCAACAACTGACGCACGGTTTCTTCAATCATGGGGCTGATTTCCATGATCAACCAACCGCCGGCGAGTATGCGCTCTGCGGTTTGCGGAATCAGACGCTGGATTACCTCCCAGCCGCTAGGGCCCCCCACGAGCGCCAAACGTGGTTCATGGTCGCGCACATCGCGGGGCAGGTCGAGCCATTCGGATTCCTTGACATAGGGTGGATTGCTCATGACACAAGCGAAGCGGGGCTCGGGTGGGATGGCTTCCAGCAGATCCGTGGTGACGAAATCGATGCGTTCCGCCACTTGATGTGTTTGGGCATTGCCGCGGGCAACTTCCAGTGCTGCGGGGGAAATATCGGTGGCGATGATGTGGGAGTGGGGCAATTCACGTGCCGCACAGACGGCCAGAACGCCGCTCCCGGTGCCCACATCGGCGATGGCAAGTTGCCCCGGAGTTGAGTCCCGAGGCCGCAGACGATCCAACATGGAAAGGATGACGAATTCCGTTTCCGGTCGGGGGACGAGCACGTCGGGAGTCACGCGAAATGCGAGTGAATAGAACTCGCGGCGGCCCACCAAATAAGCGACGGGAATTCCTTCGGCGCGACGGCGCACCAGGTCACGAAAAGCCGTACGCAACGGCTCGCTGGCGACTTCCGCGAATTGCGTGTAGAGCTCAATTCGTTGACATTGACGGGCCTCGGCCAACAAAACCTCGGCATCCAAGCGCGCGGACTCGACGCCCTGCCGCCTTAAATAGGCCGTTGTCCATTCCAGCAGTCGGCCGATCGTCCAGGTTTCGGTTTCTGTCACTCCGCTTCACCCCGAGCCCCATCTTCCATCGTGCTGCGCAGCTGTTCTCGTTCGTGTTCCAACAACGCGTCCGTGACCGGCTGCAAATGGCCGGCGATGATTTGATCGAGCTTGTAGAGCGTGAGATTGATCCGGTGATCCGTCAGACGATTTTCGGGGAAGTTGTAGGTACGGATTCGCTGGCTACGATCTCCAGAGCCCACAAGTGTTTTCCGCTGATCGGCCCGTTTCTCCTGCTGTTCGCGCTGTTTTTGTTCGTAGACGCGTGACTTGAGGATGCGCAGTGCCTTGGCGAGGTTCTTGTGCTGGCTCTTTTCATCCTGCATGGCCACAGTAATACCCGTTTCGAAATGTGTGAGTCGGACCGCAGACGCGGTCTTATTGACGTGCTGGCCCCCCGGGCCGCTGGCGTGATAAATGTCTTTACGGTAGTCGTCCGGTTTGAGATCCACCTCGACGTCCTCAGGCTCCGGCAACACGGCGACGGTCGCCGCCGACGTATGGACGCGCCCCTTGGTTTCCGTCTCCGGCACACGCTGGACGCGATGCCCGCCACTTTCATATTGCAGCTCACGAAAAACGCCCTCGCCCGAAAGCCCCAGGACCACTTCCTTGAACCCGCCCAGTTCCGTGGAACTGGCGCTGAGCACCTCAATCTTCCAGCCGCGCGATTCACAGTGCTTGCGGTACATCTGATAGAGATTGCCGGCAAACAGCGCGGCCTCATCCCCCCCCGTGCCGGCCCGAATTTCCAGAACGCATCGGCTGCGATTGGCATCTTCGCCGCCGATTGTCATATCCAGCAGCTCTTGCCAGGCCAATTCGCGTTCCTGCCTGAGTCGCGGCAGCTCGGCCTCGGCCAGTTCGCTCAATTCGGCGTCGTCCCCGCGCAGCATTTCATTCGTCTCACGAATCTGGTCACTGATCCTGAGAAAACGACGATACTTGGTGACCAGCCGCGTCAATTCGCCGTGCTCGCGTGCCGCAGCAGCCATCCGAAAGGCATCGGCCTGAATCGCTGGGTCACCCAGCAGGCGTTCCAGGTGCTCGTGGCGGGCCAGTTTTTCGTCCAATTCTTTGCGCATCGAATTCCTTCAGCCGTATCGACTGCGGACGGGGCGTGCCATCATGGCCGTCGGCCCCACGACTTCATCTTGACCGAGACTTCGAAGCCCGCCTGCGCCCGTCGAGCTGGCCGGACCTCAGAGGCAGACCACAGGCCACGGGCCCAGATTTCCGCGAGACCGATCATAGCGTCTGCGGGGGGGCGGTTCAAAGAGTGGGTTGGGTCACTAGGACTTGCCGGCTGGCTTCGCACGTTTTGGGGACTTGGCCGCCCCCTGCAAACTGGCGTAGCTGCCGCTGGCGAAACGGCTTTGGAACTTCTCGATGCGTCCCGCGGTGTCCACGTACTTTAATTTGCCCGTGTAGAAAGGGTGGCATTGGCTACAGATGTCGACCTTCAGCTCCTTGCGGGTGCTGCGGGTCTTGAAAGAACTGCCGCAGCCGCAAGTCACGGTCACTTCAAAATACTTGGGATGAACGTCTTTTTTCATAATGACCGATTCCTTGTACGGGCAACGGCTCGACCACAGGCACCGCTGGGGAGACCACGCTGCCAGGAAAAAATGCCGGATTCTCGGGACATCTCGGATCGGGCCACCATCGCCATGGGGGGCTCGAACCATGAGGCAAATACCACCCCGTCACTCTACCCCACGGGCTGTCGCCATGCAAGGCCGACGCCTTCGGTCTTCTGGCGGCGATCAGCCCCCCGCCGATTTTTTGGGGGGGGAGCGGAAAAAACGGAAAAGATCTGTACCTTTTTTTTCGCCTATCGAGTATCGTACCGCCCGGACTGGGCCAGCGAAAGGAATGCGGGACGATGAAAAAGACAGTAATGATCACGGGAATTACCGGCCAAGATGGGTCTTATCTGGCCGAGTTCCTGCTGGAAAAAGGCTACAAAGTGCATGGCGTGGTGCGTCATTCGAGCGCGGAGAGTTACGCGCGTCTGAGTCACCTGCAACATCGTTTGACCCTGCACAAAGCCGACCTGCTCGATGAAGGCTCCCTGAAGTCGCTCATCGACCAGGTGCGTCCTGCCGAGTTCTACAATCTGGCCGCCATGAGCTTCGTGCCGGTCAGTTGGCAGCAGCCGACCCTGACGTCCGAGGTGACAGGACTGGGGACCTTGCGGGTGCTGGAGGCCATTCGAGCGGTCGACCCCACGATTCGGTTTTACCAAGCCAGCAGTAGCGAGATGTACGGCGACGTTGTGGAGACCCCTCAGACCGAGACGACTCGCTTTCATCCGCGCAGTCCCTACGCGGTTGCCAAGGTTTTCGCCCACCACATCACGGTGAACTATCGCGAGAGTTACGGCATGTTCGCCTGCTCGGGCATTCTTTTTAATCACGAGTCGCCCCGGCGAGGACTGGATTTCGTGACACACAAGATCACCCATGCGGCGGCTCGCATCAAGCTGGGACTTCAGCAGGAATTGCGTTTGGGAAACCTGGACGCGTGCCGTGATTGGGGCTTTGCCGGTGACTATGTGGAAGCCATGTGGTTGATGCTTCAGCAGGACCAGGCAGACGATTTTGTCGTCGCTACAAACCAGACAACCCGTGTTGGCGATTTCGTGCGGATGGCGTTTCAGTATCTCGGACTGGACTACAAGCGACACGTGGTGATCGACCCAGATTTCTTTCGGCCGGCGGAGGTGAACCTATTAAAGGGAAATCCGGCCAAAGCGCGACGTGTCTTGGGATGGGAGCCCCGCACGGATCTGCGGCAATTGGTGGAGATGATGGTGGATCACGATTTGGCTTTGGCACGGACAGCCCGCGCCCTTCAAACGGTGGAGACGCCCCGGATACGCGTGGCCTAAATCACCGAGCGCGACATGGGGACACGCAAAATCGCAAGTCAGCCGCAGCCGGCGGGATACGACTATGGGCGAGTCCTACCGTTGAGCGAGATGACGCGACGATGAAACCATCCACCATCGACTTTGCGCTGGATGCACGTTTTGACGAGTCTCGCTTTCCGCCGCTGGCGGATCGTCGCAACGAGTACTTGGCCACGGTGGCGCGTGGTTATCCGCGGATGTCCGAGCGCCGTGTGGTCCTTGTGGCCTTGGCCCGTGACGTGGCCTGGGTGCTTCCGCAGACCATCGCGAGGATGGAACGGCTCGGGAGCGTCTTCCGCGAGTATCAGGTTGTGATCTACGAGAACGACTCCCAGGATACCACTCGCCAAATCCTCATGGCCTGGGCAAATTCCAACCGACGGGTGCATGTGATCGGTGAGGCCCGACGGGATCCCGTCAACCTTCCCATCCGCTGCCTCTCCCGCGCTGCCCGGATGGCCTCCTATCGGGCCGCCTGCCAACAGGCTGTGCGCGATCGATTCTCCGACTATGATAATGCCATTCTGATTGATGTGGACCTTGTGGGGGGATGGAGCTACGACGGAATAGCCCATACCTATGGCGAGGACGGCTGGGATTTCGTCGGGTCGTATGGCATCATTTATCGGCGAAGAGGCTGGCATCCGAACCGGGTCCTCCATTACGACGCATGGGCCTTTCGCCAAGACCAACAATATCAACCGCTGACAACCAAACAAGTCAACCATATGCTCTTTCAGCGTGGGATGTCGTTGCAGTCGGTCTCTTCCTGCTTCGGTGGTCTGGGGATCTACCGCATGCCCGCCTACTTGTCGGGGCGTTACAGCGGCGAGGACATAGAACACGTTACCTTTCACCGCGACTTGCACCGTCAAGGGTTCACCCGTTTGTTCCTAAATCCCAATCAAATCACCGTCTATGGCCGACGTCATCGAGGATGGGATCGGTGGGCCGCGTGGTGCCTGCAGGCCGCGGCGCGGCTCGTCAGAAAGCAGTCCGTCCCGTGGGAGATGATGAATGCCCGTTGAATCCGGGAACGCGAGACCACCGCGCCGGGTGCTGATGCTGGTCAACCAATTGACGGGAGGCGGAACCGAGCGGAATGTCAAAATGCTGTGCCGACATGCCGATCGTTCACGGTACGCTCCTGAAGTCTGGACGCTGATCCCGGACAGGGAGGGGTCTGTCGACGAGAACACCATGGGCGTGCCGATACGTTGCTTACAGCGAAAGAACATCTACGACCCCCGCTTCGCCCTGCGGACGGCCTGGGACATCTCACGGGCTCAAGTGGATGTCATTCACGTATTCCTGCCGGCAATCGCCTTCTATGCGGCGCTCGCCAAGAAACTGTTCGGCACGCGCGCCCCGATTGTGTACTCAGAGGCGACCGATATGCCCGCTCAAGGTTGGGCCGGTGTGCGTCACCGCTGGAATCTCAGGCAGTTTACGGCATTCGCGGCCAACTCAAGCGGCTCTCGACGACATCTGCAACACGAAGGGGTTCCAGAGGACAAGATTGCCGTGATTCCCAATGGCCATGACGTCTCGATTTTCCAGCCTCCCGCCGATGAGCGGCAGCGCCTACGAGGAATGATCCGTAGCCAATTGGGACTCGCCGATACGGAAGTCGTCGCCATCACGGTGGGGAGACTCATACCAACCAAACGCGTGAACGATGGCATCGATGCCCTGGCCATGCTGTCCGAACAGCATCCCAACCTGCGTCTGTTGGTGGTGGGGATCGGAGCCGAACAGGCCGCGTTGGTGAATCAAGTATCGCGCCTGGGGCTGTCGAACCGCGTCTTATTTCTTGGAAAACGTCACGATGTGCCGCACCTGCTACAAGCCGTGGATCTATGCCTGTTCCCATCCGAAGTGGAAGGACTGCCAAACTCCGTGATTGAAGCAGCACTGTCTGGACTCCCCATCGTCGCTTGCGACATCCCGGGAATATGGGATATCGTGGGACCGGGACACGAGGATTGGGTCGTCCCTTGCCGTCAGCCAACGCGACTCGCTGCAGCCGTTGCTAAGATCTTGACGCATCGCGCCGACGCGGCGGAACATGCGCATGAAATCCAGCAACGCGCCATGACCAAATTCAGCATCCGGGACGTCGTCCGTCAGTGGTGTAACTACTACGATCGTATCCTGAGTCCATGAACATCCTCTTCAACGCCACGACTCTCAACAAAGGCGGCATCGTCAATCGAGCCGTCAATTTCCTCCGAGAGTCACGGCGTCATGCGAACGATATTCATTGGCAGATCGCAGTGTCCGCGACGGTGTTACGCGAGCTGGAGCGCGTCGAAAAGGAACCTTTCCCCGATTGCGAGGTCTTCACCCAATCACCTGCTAGGTCTCTCAGTAGCCGCCGACGGCTGTCCGACCTGGAACGCCAATTGCGCCCCGATGCTGTTTTCACCATCGGAGGCCCCGCCTACGTGCGGCTTCAGGCCCCCCACCTGCTCGGCTGCTCGACCGGCTGGGTCACCCACGCCGATTGGATCGCCTATCGCTCGCTCTCCATCCCCCAAATGGCGACGGTGCGATTGGACACCGTCTATAAGGACCACTGGTTTCGTCAAGCCGATGCCTGGGTCGTCCAGACCGAGGTCTCGCGACGCGGATTGCAGCGGCGCCTGAGACTGCCGCTGGAACGCATCGCAGTCGTCCCCAACACGTTTTCGGCCGCGTTCCAGCCCTACGTGGCGCGGACGCCCGTGTTTCCCGGCCCCGAACCATGGCGAATCCTCTGCCTGGCAGCCTCATATCCGCATAAACGACTCGACCTAGTGCCCGACGTCGCACACCAGCTGAGGCGGCAACTTCCCAATGTCGACTTCCATTTCGTTCTCACGTTGCCAGCAACCGATCCCCTCTGGCTGCGGATCACCGAGCGGGCCGCAAAGCTGGGCGTGCGTGACCGTCTCTGTAATGTAGGCCCCGTGGCCATCGCCAACCTGCCCGAACTGTATCTGGGCTGCCATTTGAGCTTCTTGCCGACAGTGTTCGAAACATTTAGCGCGACGTATCCAGAATCGATGGCCATGGGGTTGCCGATCATCACCTCCGACCGGCCCTTTGCCCGCGACACGTGTGGCAGCGCCGCCGCCTATTTTACGGCCGGAAATGCCCAGTCGGCCGCGAATTCCCTATGCCAACTCATGCAGCAGCCCGAACTAAGACTTGGGCTCGTCGACCGCGGCCGGGCGCATTTGAAGCACTTCCCCAGTGCCGAAGACCAATTTCAGCAGTACCTGACCTTGATACGCCAATTGGCTACCACGACTCCCCGCCAAGGCCGCTAGATCACCCAGCGCGAGTCATTGCCCAAAACCTATCCGCAGCTCTTCGTTATATAAACTCGTTCCCTGGCTGGAGCCCCCACTTTACCCCACATCTCACCCCTAGATTCGCCTTTCCGGCAGAGATTTGAGATTCGAGCGCCGGCCGAAAAATGTCGCGACGACTTATCGGAGGCGGGGGCCTCCCTGCCGTGTGTTCCAAGCCCCGGGC
>SXHS01000368.1 GCA_005773145.1 Planctomycetaceae bacterium
TCGGGTTCCGCGTGGCTCTGATTCAAGAGCCCTAGTTTGCACACCGGCCTTCCATGGACCATCCTAGAAGTGGTGCCATGCTTCGTTAACCGCCCAGCCGCAGGCGCCGGCGGTGCACGGGCACGTCCATCATCCTTCTTTTGCTCGTTCCCAATCTTCCCCCTGATCGTACTACCTACATGGATTGCCCCATCTTTGGGGTGCCACGGGCGGCTTGTCCGCCCGTGAATGTGTGGACGTGTGAATCGCGAATCGTTGGCCCGCGAACCGCCGGCGCCTGCGGCTGGGCGGTAAACGCGCGGCCGACCACCAACACGTCCCATTTGTCGGTTGTAGAGAATGTGCCAGTTGTGCCGGTTCGCGAAGGTGAGCAGGGCCCGACCGCCACGGCTATGCCATTGCTACGATCCGCGTCGATGACATGACAGTGGCAATCGCCACGCGCGCAATATTCGGAACTTCTCGTCGATTTCGAACGGTGCGTGCGGCACACTCCGGAACCGGTTGCCGTTATGTGGACGCCGCCCAAGACCCCGAGCGCGAATCCGTCGCTATCGCTAGCGTTGCTTGCGATGATCGTGGCGGCCAGCGGTTGCACCAGTGTGGGTACCTATGTTCGGAATGGGTGGAAGGTAGGTGAAAACTACGCCCGCCCGGCTGCGCCGGTCGCGACCCAGTGGATTGACAGCGATGATGCACGGGTCGATCAGTCCTCCGACGACCTAAGCGGCTGGTGGACTGTGTTCCAGGACCCATTGCTGAATGCACTCATCGAAGAAGCCTATGGTCAGAATCTCACCCTGCGCGAAGCCGGTTTTCGGATTCTATCCGCGCGCGCTCAGCTTGGAATCGCGCGAGGTAATTCTCTGCCACAGCTTCAGACGGCGGATGGTGGCTACACCCGTATCAATTCGGGCAACACATTTTTTGATCGGTGGGATTTTGGGTTCAATCTAGCGTGGGAACTCGATTTCTGGGGACGTTATCGCCGGGCGATCGCAGCCGGAGAGGCGACTCTTGATGCGTCGGTTGAAAACTACGATCAAGTCTTGGTGACCCTTCTGGGGGACGTGGCGTCGGCCTACATCCAGATTCGTACCACCGAGGAGCGGATTCGACTCGCCGATAACACGGTCCGCATCCAAAAGGATGTGTTGACATTCATCCGGCAGAGGCGGGAACTCGGCGCGGTCGCCGACCTCGACCGGGCTCAAGCGGAAAGCAACTTGAAGCAGAGCGAGGCGCAGATCCGCGATCTTGAGATCACCCTGCGGGTCTTGCAGAATCAGTTGTGCATCTTGCTGGGAACTCCCCCCGAGCGACTCACGACGTTGCTCGCCTCGATTGGTGAGCAAGATATTCCCAAGGCGCCGGAAACCGTTGTGGTGGGAATCCCGGCCGAGTTGTTGGCACGTCGTCCGGACTTGCGTGGATTGGAACGGCAGGTCGCCGCGCAAGCGGAACGGATCGGCATTGCCAAAACCGACTGGTACCCGGCGATCACGCTATCCGGCAATTTGGGCTGGCAAGCCAATTCGTTGTCCAATCTGTTCACGCCACAGACGCAGATCAGCAGCGTGGGTGCTGGCTTTCAATGGCCCCTCTTGAACTATGGTCGAATACTGAACAATGTACGTCTGCAGGAAGCCGAATTCCAACGGTTGGTGGCCGTCTATCAAAACTCGGCATTGCAGGCGGCAGTCGAAGCGGAAAACGGAATCGTGACCTTTCTGGAACAGACCGAAAGGGCGCGGACGTTGGAAGAGAGCGTGGATGCCGCGTTTATCGCGTTGGGCGTGATGGTCAAACAGTATGAAGTGGGCTTGGCCGGCTCTGATTTCAACCGCTATGCGACCATCTTGCAATCGCTATTACAACAACAGGACCTGTGGGCTCAATCTCGCGGCCAGACGGCTCAGGGGCTCGTTGATACCTACCGCGCTCTCGGGGGCGGTTGGCAAATTCGCATCGCACCCGTCCCCGACAAACAGGGCATCTTATCGACTCGTCGAGTCGAACCCGTCCAGCCGGAGCTTGGGGGTGAGCGGGTGCCCCCTGCGGAACCACAGCCGCAGCGTCTACCGGAACCGGCCCCCTCCCCCACGCCTCCGCGTGATCTGCGCAAATGACGCGCAGCTTGCCGTGCCCCTCGATCGCAAATAGAATGATAGTGGTGAACGATCGATCGCAAGTGGATGCTTGTGACGCAACCGCGAGTCCGTGGATCGAGTTGGTCGAGAGCATTTCATGGGGCGAATCATTGCAGTTCTCGTATTCGGTGGCTTGATCGCCGCCGGATACTACGGATATCGGTCGTATGCGAAATCCGCACCGGATGTCCATTTTCGCACCGCACAGGTGGAGATGGGCGATCTGATCGTTTCGGTGAGTGCCACTGGCACGTTGGAGCCCGAGGATCTGGTCGATGTCGGCGCCCAGTTGGTTGGGAGGGTGACCGAGTTGGGGGTCGAGGCAGACGCATCGGGGGCCGGAACGGGCCAGCCCAAGAGGATTGACTATGGATCGGTCGTGGAGAAGGACCAACTTCTAGCCCGAATCGACGATTCCATCTATCGGGCCCAATTCAATCAGGCCAAAGCCGCCGTACTCAATGCCGAGGCCAATCTCCTACAGACGCAAGCTCGCTTGATGCAGACCGAAGCCGAATGGGATCGGGCGAAGAAACTGCGGTCCTTGAAGCTCACGGGATTGTCCCCGTCCGCGCTGCGATCCACTAAGCGGGAGCCGTTTGAAATCAAGGGGATCGCCGATGCTGACTATGTGCTGGCACAGTCCAATTTTGAATCAGCGAAAGCCAGCGTCGAGGTGGCCAAGGCGATCATTGAGCAGAATCGAGCAACGCTGGAACTGGCGGAGACCAATCTCGGGTACACGGTCATTCGTTCCCCGGTCAGCGGCACAATCATCGATCGACGCGTGAATATTGGCCAAACGGTTATTTCTAGCTTGAGCGCGCCGAGCCTGTTTCTGATTGCCAAGGACCTGCGGCGAATGCAGGTGTGGGCCTCGGTCAACGAGGCCGACATCGGCGTGTTGAAAATCGGCATGCCCGTGACATTTACCGTGGATGCATTTCCGGAAGATTTGTTTCATGGCACGGTAGCCCAGATCCGCCTCAATGCCACGATGACTCAAAACGTTGTGACGTACACGGTGGTGATCGCCAACGACAATGCCGACCTCAAGCTGCTCCCCTATTTGACTGCGAATGTAAAGTTCTTGGTGAAGCAATTGCCGCAAGTGTTGCTGGTGCCGAATGCGGCGCTCCGTTATCAACCTGTGCCCGAACGCATGGTGCCGGATGCGCTGGATCAAGCCGGGACGGCCTCCGGTTCCGATGCGGCCAGCGGCCCGGCGCCGAATGGCAAACCAGGAACCGTGTGGATTCGCGAGGGAGATTTTGTGCGACCAGTCACGGTCATGATGGGTGAGTCCGATGATACGTCGACCGAGATTCTCGCTGGAGAAATCGAGGTAGGGGACGAAGTGGTCCTGGGCGAGACCAAGGAGGCCGTCGCCCAGGACGTTACCAATCCGTTCGCGCCGCCGAGGATGCCCCGTCGCACCCCCACCCCGCGCTCCACTCGCAGTGGCGCAGGCTTCCAACCTGTGAGAAAAGTGGCATAGGCTTCCAGCCTGTGAAATTTTACAAGAACCCCTGACGGCAATAGGATGCCTGGGCATGGAATTGATTCGCGTCGAGAACATCACGAAGACCTATCGCGTGGGGGAGATCGAATTTCCCGTGTTGAAGGGGGTTTCGTTTTCCATCCAACGAGGCGAGATGGTCGCGATTGTGGGATCCTCCGGTTCCGGCAAGAGCACGCTGATGAACAGCCTGGGATGCCTGGATCGCCCCACCTCTGGTGAATATTGGCTCGACGGTCGGGAAGTCGGCCAGCTCGATCGGACTCAGCGGGCCTTAGTCCGGGTGGCTAAGCTGGGATTCGTGTTTCAGAACTTCAATCTGCTCGCCCGCACCACGGCCGTTAACAACGTACTGATGCCGTTGGACTACGCGCCCGATCATCCGGGTTTCGCTCTGGCTCATCGGCGTGCGGTCGAGCTGCTGACACGCGTGGGCTTGAATGACCGGCTGGGTTATGTCCCCTCGAAGATGTCCGGCGGCCAGCAGCAACGTGTGGCGATCGCCCGGTCACTCATCAATCATCCTCAGGTACTGCTTGCGGACGAGCCGACCGGGAACTTGGATTCCAAGACCGGGGTGGAAATCCTGCGCATGTTTCAGGAATTGAATGCTGAGGGGATTACCATCATCCTGGTGACCCACGATCCCAGTGTCACCGCCTGCGCACATCGGATGATTCGTCTGGAAGACGGGCTGGTCGTTGAGGATGTTCGCAATGAGCGACAGAGGATACTGTTTTCGGGACATGAGCCGGTGGGAATCGGATCACCCTTGTCTACCGCAAGTAGCGACACGGGGGGCGATGGCCATCCCGTTGCCTTAGCGGTGCCACTGCGGACCAAGCCTCGTGAGGCGGCGGCGCGGCGAACATCGGTAACGCCGGCGGCGATTCTCGACGTGCCCGCGCCACGGCGGCTGACGCGTGTCGCGCATTGGTTTCCCGCGCCCTTTCGGACGGCGATTGGGGCCGTTCGGCGCAATAAGATGCGCTCGGCCCTAACGACCCTGGGCGTGGTCATCGGGGTTGCTGCGGTCGTGGCCATGGTGGAGATCAGTCAGGGGTCACGCAATTCGCTCATGCAGACCATGGCGACCATGGGAGCGCATACGCTCATGGTGCAGTCCGGCGCGGCTACGAGTGGCGGAGTCAATTTCGGGTTTGGCAGCGAGAAGACGCTCACGCCGGGGGATGCGGATAGCATCATCCGCGATTGTCCGGCCGTACAGACGGCTGCCCCGATGGTCTATACCCAAGGACAAGTGGTGCGCGGCAATCGCAACTGGGTTCCCATGAATATCTACGGTACCTCACCCCCATATCTGGAAGTACGCGACTGGACCACGCTGCGCGAGGGGGAGATGTTCACCTCTCGCGACGTACGCAGCGCCAACAAAGTGTGCGTTATCGGAGAAACGATTGCACGGGAATTATTTGACGACCAATCCCCGTTGGGACAAGACCTCCGCATCAAAAACGTGTCGTTTCGCGTCGTGGGGGTCCTGAGCCGCAAAGGTGCCAACATGATGGGAGTCGATCAAGATGATGTGATTCTGGCCCCCTGGACGACGATCAAATACCGCATCTCCAGCACCAACGCCGCGACAGACGCCGCTGCCGCGACGGGGAGCTCGGGGGGTAAGAACAAGGAGGTGAATACGTTGAGCGAACTGTATCCGGAAGCTACCTCCCGCTACCCTGCCCCATCGTCGACGCAGGCAGCCAACACGCCTCAACCCGTCCGATTCACCAATGTCGATCGCATCATGGTTAAGGCTCGGTCCGCCGAGATCGTGGAACAGGCCATCGCTCAGATTACAGCACTATTGCGCGATCGACATCGCATACGGGATGAAACGGACGACGATTTTAACATCCGAAACAATGCCGAGATGATGAAGGCGATGGGGAGTATGTCCAGCATGATGGGCACTTTGTTGTTGATCGTGGCCCTGATCTCGCTGGTCGTGGGGGGCGTGGGCATCA
>SXHS01000369.1 GCA_005773145.1 Planctomycetaceae bacterium
CCAAGTTCGTCTCCATGATAAAGTCGTATCAAACGGTAAAGAGAATGCTCGAATTCGTCACCTGTGCTGACCGGCGTTTCAACCATCGTACTAGTGAGAAGGCCGATCGCGGTTTCCGCTACTTTAGCAGAAGAGAATCGGGACAGCGGCGGCTGGAGTTAGCAGCTAGGTACGTAGGCCTTGAACAGGCTAACCCGGGGCAGAGCGCCAGAGTCGCAGAGGGCAGGCAAGATGCCTGCGGCCACTGGAGACCCAGAGGGCAGATATGGTGCTTGCTGCCACTGGGGGCTAGTACCACGCTGCAACCTGCTCAAATTCCTGGCGAGTGATGCGGCCATCGTGGAGTGCCGAAGCCATCAACACGCCTTGGCAGCCGGCCGCGTGCAGACTGCGGATCTCGGTCAAGCCGGCAATCCCTCCTCCGGCAATCCATTCGACATGCGGGTGACGATGCGACAACTCGCGACACAGGTCGCTCGTACCAGTTCCATTGTCCATGCCCACGCGGGCCACGTCCAGCACGATGATTCGGTGAATGCCGCTGGCGATGACTTCATCGGCAATTTGCTCGGCCGACCGATTCCGCCAGTGTTCCGAACGAGCCCAGGGCACACCAGCGCGCAAGTCAAGACTGAACACGCATCGATCCGGACCATGATCGGCCGTTATGCGACGGATTTCGTCGAACCCGGCGATGGTTTCCAAGCCGATGATGACACGGACTTGGGAGGCATGTTCATGGAGGGACTTCAAAAGTGTCAGGGCCTGTTGATGATGCGATACGCCCGCATCAATCCAGCATGATGCATGATGTTGCAGGACGGCCCGGTACGAGGCCCAATCCGGCTCAGCTCCGCCCATGGCGTCCAGGTCGGCAATATATACCGGGCAGCGGCCGAATTGATCGGCGAGTCCACGGGCAACCGCCAGCGGACTCGCATTCTCTGCCAAGATCGAACGCAGCGGCTGGTACAGCGCGCGATTGCCCGCCCGTCCGTGGACGACTTGCCCTGACTTCAAGTCCATGACGGGAATGATCTGCATTTGAAACTAGAGCGGGAAATCGTCTTCCGCAGCCTGTTCGGTATAAATCGGCAGGTAGCGATAGTAGACCTCGAGAATCATGCACGCCATGGCCGTTTCGTAGTGCCGGCCGCCGATACGAGAGGATCGGTCGCGTTCGTTTGCGCCGGGGTTGTCGGGATTGCCACCGGCAACATACCAACTCCCCGTTTCATGCCCCAATTTGGCCTGCGTGTGGATCAGGAAATCTCGCATCTGCCGGTTCCAACGTTCCCACTCAGGGCCGCCATAATGACGCATCACTTGAGTGGCGTAGTAGTTGTAGTACATGTCCGATTTGCTGGGGCCCCAACTATCCAACAGTTCGACACCACGGACCAGGCCCGGATGGTCACGTTTCCAGCCGAGGTACATGCGACATAACAGGCCGACCGCCGTGGTGCCGCGCCCGGGCGCATCGCTGCTGGTGTAACCGTATTGAGCGCCGTAGTTGGACTCAACCGAGTCGAGAAACTGCGTGGCCCGCAGGATCGTTGCGCGAGGGACGTCCAAGTATCCCATGTAGGCGCTCTTGAGCGCCATTAGCTGCCAGCCCACGACCGAGGTGTCGCCCGGCATCTGGTCACCGTATCTCCAACCACCCCCCGAATGCTGTGCAAAGACGATTTGATTGATGGCCATCTGCGCGGGTCCACGCAGCTTGGGATCCTTCGTCATCGCATAGGCCTCGCAGAGGGCAATGGCGCCGATACCGTGCGAGTAGTAGGTTCCCTGCGAGTCCACCAAGCTGCCGCGCTTCTTGTCAATTTGCATCTGACCGATGAGGTAATCCAGACCCTTCTGTACGGCTTCTTTGTGTTGTCCTTTTTTATGGGTCTGCCCCGCGCCCAAAAGTGGCAGCAATGCCAGGCCCGTTGCTCCATTGACGGCTAGATCCAGGCTGCCAGGATGCGTGCAACGACCTTGACACGGCCCACCACGAAAATCCAAGCTCCAGCTGCCATCAGGAAACTGATGGGCCACGAGCCAGGCGAGCGCATCGGCGACGGCCTGCTCACTGGCTCCCGTGCCGCCCCCCTGCCGCACAAGTTCCGCTCGGTCCTGACCCCCACGCCCCGACAATTCTGTGCCGGGAATGCCCCCCGCGCCGACCAACAGGCTACTGGCTGACGCCACATCGGCGGGTAACGGATCCAGGTCATCCAAGGACGGTACGGGTTCTGCGGTTGGGGGAGTTGTGTCGAGCGATCCGAAGTTCAATGCTGCCGTGAATTCGGCCGTTGCACGTGGCTCAGATACGTCGGCCGCTGAGCTGTCCTGCGGCGCTGAGAGCTCCGTGTTGGTCGCAGCTGCAGATACATCCACGTCCTTCTGATCGAAGTTGGATGGGTTCAACGTCAGGGACTGGGTCGGGGCCTGAGACTTTTGGGGTAGAGATATCAGGGCTAGCACCAGCAAAAACAACGCATGCGCGGTCGCGCTAATCAGCCAACTGGGGAGCATGCGCACCCAGTGACCACCGCCGAAGCCACCGTGCTCGGGCGGGTCCCGGTCTTCCCCGCCAGGCTCGTCGACTGCTGACGCCGGATGGCCGGTCGACGAGAGTTGGCGGACTGCGGGTGGCGGGGCCGCACGCAGGGCGGCATTCGTAGTAGGGGCTGGGGCACCGGCCGTTCCGCTCACGGCGCGGCTGGCGGAATCGGGCACAGCGTCGGGTGAGGCAGGCTTTCCGGACTCCATATATTTCATTGTCCTCGACAAACTCCGTTTGTGCAAATGCGTTTGCCCGATTCCCGCGGATCGCGCGTGCCGGGCGGCTCTGCAGCGGCCGGGACGGCTTGCCACCAAACGGCCAGGTGGGAAATCCCCCGGCACCAGGGCCACTTCTCGGTGCGGGCCATGGGATCCGCTAGGCCCAACGACCAGGCACGATCCAGAGCACTAGATAGAACCTCGGCCAATCGTTTACAATAGGAGCCTGCGGAAATGGGCGGCTCTGGATGCCGTCATCCGCATGAATCCGTCCTCCGTGGCAGGGGGCGGCACGCTGGTTCCGATGGCGATTCCGATGGCGAGCGATTGAGGAAGCCTAAACATGGCAGGGAAAAGCAAAAAGAAGGCGGAAACCGTGTTCCTGGTCTGTGACGAGACGGGGGACTATAACTACGTCCTGCGACGCAAGCCGGGCGGCGAGAAGCTCAAGCTGAGCAAGTATTCGCCCCGTCTGCGCAAGCACACGATGCACACAGAGAAGAAGAAATAGCGAAGAAGTAATAGCGAAAAATTGCCCTTTGGCACCGCCGCTTTGGGGGCGGTGTCGCTTTGACGGCTCTGCGGGTATGAGGGCTGTGCCGGATTGAGGGCTGTGCCGACTTAGATCAGTCCGCCCGAAGAATGGATGCCATGGGCAAGCGCTGGAGAATACATCCGCACCAACCGGAACGCATCTCCCAGCTACAGCGTGGGAGCCGGGTGTCGGCGGTGGTCGCCCAGCTCCTTATTTGTCGCGGCATTACCGATCCTCAGCATGTGGACGGATTTCTGAACAGTCGGCTCTCCGGGATGCGTGAGCCGGACGAGTTACCCGGTCTGGCCGATGCGGCCGACCGTCTGCTGGCTGCCGTCCGCAGCAATCGCCGGATCACGGTCTATGGGGACTACGACGCGGACGGGATGAGCAGCGCGGCGATCTTGATGCGGGCCTTGCAGCTACTCGGTGGTCAAGTCCACTACTATGTGCCGCATCGGATCGAAGAAGGTTACGGTTTGAATCACGAGGCGTGGCGCAAGGTGGCAGCGCGAGGCACCAATGTTGTGGTCACCGTGGACTGCGGACTTGCGAGCGTGGATGAGGCCCAGACCGCGCGCGAGTTGGGCTTGGAGCTCATCATTACCGACCATCATGAGGTGGGCCCCGAATTGCCGGATGCGGCGGCCGTGGTGCATCCGGGGTTGCCCGGATCGGAATACCCGTTTCGCGGTCTGTGCGGAGCGGGAGTGGCTTTCAAGTTGGCATGGGGACTCTGTCAGCGGGCGAGTGAAGCGAAGCGAGTGGCTCCGACGATGAAGGAGTTCTTGTTGTCGGCGCTCGGCCTGGCCGCGATCGGCACGGTGGCCGATGTTGTGCCACTCCTGGATGAAAATCGCATCATCGTCCGGCATGGGTTGGTGAGTATGAAGGAGCGGCCTGTTTTAGGAATGGCCGCGCTCATGCGCCGCACGGGACTGGATGCCAAGCCGAGTCTCAGCGGAGAGGACTTGGCGTTTACGATTAGTCCCCGCTTGAACGCCGCGGGCCGTTTGGGGCAGGCTCAGTTGGCCGTGGAGCTGCTCACTACCGATCAGGCGGATCGCGCCGAGGCGATCGCCGAATACCTGGATCAATTGAACCGTACGCGAGACCATTTGGAACGCAGCATTTATTTATCCGCCCAGAAGCAAATCAAAGAGCAATTCGATGTGTCGGACGATCCGGCGTTTGTCTTGTCGGGAAGAGGCTGGCATCCGGGCGTTATTGGGATCGTGGCGGGTCGATTGGCGGAGAAGTACGCACGCCCCGTGGTGATGATCGCATTTGATGAATTGGGCCAATCGCTGGGGACGGGGTCGGCTCGTAGTGGCGGCGTGTTGAATTTGCATGCCGCGCTCCATGCCTGTGGCGACCATTTGGCTGGCTTTGGTGGACATGCGGCGGCGGCCGGATTACGCATCGATGAGGCTCACGTGGAGGCCTTCCGCTCACACTTTTGCGAGCATGTGGACGCGGAACTAACATCAGCCGATCGGGTGGCGCAGGTGCATGTGGACGCGGAAACAACCTTGTCGCAATTGACGCTCAAGACCCTGCAGGAGATCGAGCTGTTAGCCCCGTTTGGCCAGGCGAATCCGCGGCCGATTCTCTGTGCCTCCAAGGTCCATTTGGCAGAGCCGCCGCGACTGATGGGAGAGGGGCAGCGCCACTTGTCGCTACGCGTGCACCAACAGGGGACCCCGCTCCGGGCGGTGGCGTTTGGCCAGGCCGAGTGGGCTGAGACGCTCCAACAACATGCCGGCCCGATCGACATTGCCTTCCGGCCAGTCATCAACGACTTCCGCGGAAATCGGCGAGTGGAATTACAACTGGTTGACTGGAAGACGTCCGAGGATCTGGGCTAGCGTGCAACCCCATACATGGTTGTGCCGAAGCCCTAGTGCCATTGCACATTGGGCCGGGTCGAGTACGATATTGCCTAGGCCGATTGTGCGTGGCGGCCGAAATTAATTTAGAGACTTCATGTACATCCGGGGCGTGGCTCAGCTTGGCTAGAGCGCTTGGTTCGGGACCAAG
>SXHS01000370.1 GCA_005773145.1 Planctomycetaceae bacterium
AGTTCCCGGCAAACGGACGAAGTATGACGCACGCACACGACGACCATGGTGATCACGGTCACGGACATATTCACTTACAGTACGAGCCCGCCTTGCCGCTTAACAATGGCAAGCTATGTCTGTGGCTGTTTCTCTCGACGGAGATCATGTTTTTCGCGGCCTTGATCGGCACCTATATCGTGATTCGCTTCGGCGCGCCCGATGGTACCTGGCCGCAACCGCATGACGTGCATCTGACGGAAATCTGGGGGGCCGTCAACACCTTTGTGCTGATCTGCTCCAGCGTATCGATCGTATTGGCAATGGAGTCCGCGCGGGCGCAGCGGCCAGGCGCTGCAAAGCGATGGATGGTCGTGACGTTGATCCTAGGTTCGGTGTTCTTGGGTATCAAGGCCTTCGAATACAACGCCAAATTTGCTCATGGCATCTACCCTCGCAAGCCTCACAGCCTGATCTATGATCGGGCGAACTACGATTATGCGGCCGCCGTTCGGCAGACCTTGGCGGAACGCGTGGGCCATTACGACGAAATGCGGGCTAACGACCAAAAGCTGTCCGAGGCGGATCAAGCCCGTCGCGATTTGTGCAATGACCTGCAAAAAGGACTCGTGGAGTGGTCGGAAACGGAGGCGGCCAACAGCCAGGCGGCGGTCGTTTCCCAGTCGGCCCTCTATGATATTGCCGATGCGATCTACCCTCGACATAATGTCCATTCTCGCTTGGCAGAGGATCTACCGGCAATCGAAGCCAAGGTCGCGGACTTGAAAGGCCGCGTTGCCCAATTGCAGGCCACTGAGGCCGAATTGAAGAAGCAGACGGCTGCGGATGGAACGAATCCGCAGGCAGCCGAACTGTCGCGATTGTCGGGTGAGCTGTTGGCAATTACTGGCAAACTGACCGCCGCGCAACAACGTCAGCGGGCCTTGGAATTGGTGAAGGAATCTCCTCACGGCCTCAACCATCGCTTCGCGGAGGAAGGAGGATTTCGCCCCTGGCTGATCCTGCCCATGATGATTCCCAGCGGTAACATGTGGGCCAGCACGTACTTCCTGCTGACTGGGTTCCATGCCATACACGTGCTGGTCGGACTGATCATGTTCGCCATGGTCCTGCCGCTGCGTCTGGATACCACGAAGGGCAATCTGCTGGAGAACATCGGCCTGTATTGGCACTTCGTGGATATCGTCTGGATCTTCTTGTTTCCGTTGTTGTACCTGTTTTGAGCACTTATTGAGTTTAGTTATTCACGGCACGCAAACCGGCTGCAAAGCCGATCACCAGGAGCCTAAGTGATGCATGAACCTTCGACCACAACGGGCCACGGCCACGGTGCGGGCGGACATCTGGGTGGCGACCATGGACACGAGCCGCATGCCCATGGGGGAACGGGCAAGTACTGGATGGTTTTCCTGGCCCTCTGCGTGCTCACCACCGGCTCGTTCATGACCTATTTCGAGTTTTGGCGCGAGCATGTACCGCCGCATGTGAGCTGGGCGTTCATGATGGCCATCTCCTGCACCAAAGCCATGTTGGTGATCTTGTTCTTCATGCATCTGCTCTGGGAGGCAAACTGGAAGTACGTGCTCACAATTCCAGCCGCATTCATGTCGGTGTTTCTTGTGTTGGTCCTGATTCCGGATATCGGCATGCGCACGCAACGTTACACGTCGGAACGCTGGTTGGATGCACCGGCGCCGGTGACGGAAGCCGTTGCCCCCGCGCACGGTGCCGGCGAATCCGAAGCATCCACTGATCATGACCATTGATGTCGCTATTGATGTCTGTGGCTTGACGTACGATTACGGCAAACGTCGAGCGTTGCAGGATGTGACGTTTCAGGTGCCCATGGGCGAAATTTTTGCGCTCCTGGGACCGAATGGTGGCGGGAAGACCACGCTCTTTCGCATCCTGTCCACCCTGGTGCCTCCTCAGCAGGGGGAGGCCCGACTGATGGGATGGCGACTACCCGCCGACACGGCGCACGCACGCAGCGCGATTGGCGTTGTTTTTCAGGCACCCAGTCTAGATAAGAAACTGACAGTCGTCGAGAACTTGCAATATCAAGGCAAATTGTACGGCATGTCGGGGCCGGCTTTGGCACGTCGTATTGATGAGCTGCTGTCTCGAGTTGGTTTGACGGACCGGCGCGGAGACCGCACGGAAACCCTCTCGGGAGGCTTGCGGCGTCGCGTGGAATTGGCCAAGGCCATGCTGCACGAACCCCGCTTGCTGCTCATGGATGAGCCGAGTACGGGGTTGGATCCGGGGGCGCGCATGGAATTGTCGCATTACCTGCAACAATTGCGCGAGCAATCCGGTGTGACCGTAGTGTTGACGACCCATTTGTTTGACGAGGCGGAGAAAGCGGATCGCATGGGCATCATGCACGAGGGTTCCCTCGTGGCCCTCGATACACCCGCCGCGCTGCGCGCGACCGTGGGAGGGGAGTCGATTTTTATCGTGACGGATCAGCCCCACGACTTGGCCACGAGTATTGCTCAACGCTTTGCCTGCGAGACGCGCGTGATCGATCAACAGGTTCGTCTCGAGCAACCCAACGGACATGAGTGGGTGCCGCGTTTGGTGGAGGCGTTTCCGGGCCGCATTCAAACCATCACGCTGGGACGCCCCACGTTGGAAGATGTGTTCATCGCGCGCACCGGACATCGGTTCGGAGCGGCGGCGGAAAGGGCCGGCGGATATGAACGTTGAGCATCGAGCGCTCCCCGTGCCGAGCGCGTCGCCGCATTCCCTAGAGCGCGCCTACCAGGCAGCGGTCGCCCTGGGAGGGCGTGAGATCTTGCGATTTTTTCGGCAACGAAATCGTGTGGTCGGTGCGCTTGGGCAGCCTATACTATTTTGGTTACTCTTTGGCGCCGGCTTGAGCCAGTGGTTCAAGGCGGGTGACCAATCGTTTCAAGACTACTTTTTCCCCGGCACATTGGTGCTCATTGTGCTGTTTACGGCTATCTTCTCCACCATCTCCATTATCGAAGATCGTCGCGAGGGCTTTCTGCAATCCGTGCTGGTTGCTCCCATCCCCCGCGTCGCGATGGTCGCGGGCAAGATCGGTGGCGGCGCTCTGATCGCTGTGTCACAAGGGGTGGTATTCTTGGTATTGGGCCGCTTGAGTGGTGTGACGCTGGATGTCGGTGCGATGTTCCTGGCCGTGGCCTGGTTGCTGGTGGGCGCGGTCGCACTGACCGGGCTAGGATTCGTGATTGCCTGGCGACTGGATTCGACCCAAGGATTTCACGCCATCATGAATCTGCTATTGATGCCCCTGTGGCTGTTGTCCGGTGCGTTTTTTCCCGTTCCAACAGTGGCTGCTGACGCGGCTTTGGGCACACAAATACTGCACTGGGTGATGCGAGTGAATCCCGTTACGTATCTGGTGGCCGGACTGCGCCAGGTGCTGCAACCAGATATCGCGGCGATTATTTCCCATGATGCTGCTGAGATCGGCCGATTGTGGATGCCAACGATGAGCACCTGTTGGCTCGTTTCCCTATTGGCAACCGCCGTCGCCCTGTGGGGCGCGTGGCGGATCGCCGAGGGCCGAAGTACCGGAGACTTACTATGAA
>SXHS01000371.1 GCA_005773145.1 Planctomycetaceae bacterium
AGCCTGCCACAGGGGGCGCCTAAGGTAGGTGATGGATGACGCGAGAATCCTCGATTCATTCGCCAACGGCCCTCGCTAACGCTTCGGGTTACGACGGAAATCACCCACACACGAGCGGCCCATCAAAAAATCCTTCACGGCGTTGCCTGACGGGGCGCGATTCGCGCAACGGAGGCGGGGAATTACCAGCCGAGGCGAAAGGCAACTTGATAGGCAGCGAGCGCGCCTAGGTAGGCCAGGGTCGTCATGTAGACGAACGTGAATAGGGGCCAGCGCCAACTGTCGGTTTCCCGGCGGATCACCGCCAAGGTCGAGACGCATTGTGCGCACAGCGCGAAAAATACCATCACAGATAAGGCAACCGGCACCCCAAACACCCGCTCTCCGGTATCTTCCCAAGTGGCCGTGCGCAGCCGCTCCCGCAGTGGCGCGGAGCCAGCATCCGCATCCTCCCCCACCTGATACAAGACACCCAGGGTGCTGATGACGACCTCTCGCGCCGGGAAGGACGCAAGGACCGCGCAGCCAATGCGCCAGTCCCAGCCCAGTGGACGAACCGCCGGCTCGATCCATTGGCCCAGACGTCCCAGGTAACTCTCGCGCATGTGTCGCGCGGCTAAGTCCGCATCCGCTGCAGCGGATGTCATGCCGCCGGACGGGTTCGCGTCGACGATGCCCCGCGGGTAATAGGAGAGTGCCCAAACCACCACGGATGTTGCCAAGATGAGCGTGCCAGCGCGCCGCACGAAGGACCAGCCGCTCTCCACCACTCGCATCAATACGACGCGAGGCGAGGGGACTGTGTAACGGGGGAGCTCCATGACAAACGGCGGCGTTTCCCCACGAACCACAGTGCGTCCCAAGATCCAGGAAATGACCACGGCAGCCACGATGCCCACGGAGTACATCAGCACCAGCGTAAGTCCTTGCAGCCCCATCCATCCCCCCAAGTAGTCACGCGCAGGAATGAAGGCGCCAATGAACAGCGTATAGACCGGCAGACGCGCGCTACAGCTCATCAAGGGCGCAATCAGAATCGTCAACAGGCGGTCGCGACGGTTCTCAATAGTGCGAGTCGCCATGATGCCCGGCACGGCACAGGCAAAGGACGACAACAAGGGAATAAACGATTTGCCACTCAAGCCCAATTGAACCATGATGCGGTCCATCAGGTAGGCCGTGCGGGCCAAATAGCCGCAGTCCTCCAAGATGGCCACGAAGAAGAACAGCAATAGAATCTGCGGTAAGAAAATCAAAACGGCGCCAACGCCGGCTACGATACCGTTGACCACCAAGTCTCGCAGCGGCCCGGTCGGCAACCAGCTGCCGACTAGGTTGCCAAGGCCACCCACCAGCCACTCCACCCCGTCCATCGCCGGGGCTGCACCGCTAAAAACGGCTTGAAAAATCACGATCATCACCAACACGAAGGCCAATGTCCCCCAAATGCGGTGCGTCAGGACGCGATCCAATCGCGCACTCCAATCGGCGGGCGTCTGTAGCGGCTCTTCGACTACGCCCTCCAGCACGCGACCGACCCAGTCGTAACGAGCCATGGCTTCCGCAGCGGGCAACGACAATCCGGCTTGCTCCATGCGGTCTCGCGCGGCGTGCATTTCACCCGAAAGTCCCACGCGACGCTGCAACTCAGGGCTGGACTCCAAGCCGCCTCCCACGTCAAGCACGAGGCGTTCCAGCCAATAGCGAGGCAATGGCTGGTGACCAGCGGCGGTGATCCAATCCGACAATCGTTGAACTTCGTCGCGCAGTACCGCCGGCAAGGGACTGGGGCGTGTAATCACCGGTTCCCGGGCCACCCGCACTAGCGCGGCCCGTAACTCCGTGATGCCAACCCGACGATGAGCCTGCGTCACGATGACCGGTACGCCCAACCGCTGTTGCAAGAGCGGAATATTAATTCGCAAGCCCTTGCGGTCGGCTAGGTCCATCATATTCACCACCACAATGGTGGGCAGACCTAGTTCTAATAACTGACTGGCCAAGTAGAGATTGCGCGGCAGATTGCTGGCGTCGACAATGCAGAGGACAAGATCGGGGAGCGCAACGTCGGTGACGCGTCCCAATAAAACATCCACCGCGATCATCTCGTCCGGTGACCGAGCGGACAAACTGTAAGTGCCCGGCAGATCGATCAATTCAACCGCCTGCCCCTGGACAGTCATCTGACCGATCTTCTTCTCAACCGTCACGCCCGGGTAGTTCCCCACGCGTTGATGAATACCGGCCAAGGCAGAAAAGAGACTGGACTTACCGGTATTCGGATTGCCAATCAGTGCAACCGTAATCACGGACGGCTGGGTTGTTGGTTTGGCTGCTACGGACATGACACCTGCTACGCAGTGACTTGCACTCGCCGCGCCTCGGACCTGCGCAAGCTGAGATGATATCCGCGCACGCGATACTCGAACGGATCTCCGAGGGGCGCCATGCCCACCATGACGACCTCGACACCGGGCGTGAGCCCCATCTCCATAAGTCGCATCGCTAAGCCATCGCGTCCTTCAATGGCGGATACCGTCGCACGGTCTCCGGTCGTCATGTCTGCCAAGCTCTTGGCCACCATCTGGATTTTCCCAGAGTCCCCATGCAGAATCCACTTGAATGAGACTCAATCTCAACAACTTTCTGATCATACACGCGGGCGGGCGGGGTGGCAAGTCAAGGGAGTCGCCGGATAGTCGGGCTGCGTGCGAAAAGCCCGTTCCAATTCAACCATCACAGCTAACACGCGGTCCTCGCGCCAGGGGAGGGCAACGACCTGCACGCCAACGGGTAAACCGGCGCTCCCCTTCTCGGCGCGCCGCGCCCGTCGATCGACGCCGTCTCGCGACTCGGGCCGATCGGACTCTTCGCCCTCACGAACGCGTGTGGCCGCCACCACGCCGGCTGGGGCATCCACAAGATTGATCAACAGGGTACAGCTCGCAGCAACAAGTAAGTCGACACCGGTGCCGTGTGGAATGGCTGGCAGTGCATAGGGCGGGCAGATCACGGCATCCCAGGCCCGAGATTGCCATTGTCGATAGAAACCATTTTTCAGTTCCGATTGGCGCGCCGACCACTTCCAGTAATGGGCAGCCGATTGTCGCTGGGTCCAGCGCAGAAAATGAGACAGATGTACTTCACCGCGGGCGGCCGCGAGGGCGGAGAGCAGCGGTCGAGTCCAGGAGGGGAAGGCGGCCATGCGTCGCATGCGTTCGACACCAGCCGCCAGCTCGTTTCCTTGCAGCAATTCGCGGATACCATCCCCGCCATCGGCACCTGCTAACCGCACATAGACTTCGACCGCCGCCTCGACATCCGATGGATGAAAATCCTCCACGATGGCACCGGCCTTTTCTAGGTGGTGCGCCGCTTCGCGCAAGGCGCGTCGGATCGCCGGCGCGACGGGGAACATCGATTCGCCGGACCAGACCCCGATCCGCATGCCGGGCAAGGCACCTGGGGTGTGTGATGGGACCGATGCGGGGCGCATCGGGACCGGCGCCACCTTGGGGTCCGATCCAGTCGCCACGTCGTCCAGTAGGACCCGCAGCATCAGTTCCAAATCTTCCACCGACCTGGCCATGGGCCCGGGTTGAATGCCAATGGCCTGCATCCCTGGCAGGCTGGTGGCCAAGCCCATC
>SXHS01000372.1 GCA_005773145.1 Planctomycetaceae bacterium
CATTGAGTTTCACCGTCGGATTATCCGCTACGTGAACCCAAACATGTACATGCGGCGCGCCGCGGAAATGCCACACAAACGCCGGTCCCTCCAATCGCCAATTGTCCCAGACCTGATCGTCCCCCAGGTCGCCCTCCTGGTAAAATGCCATTCGACAAGCCGCCAATCCCCCTTGCGATTGCAGGCAGGCGGCGACTTCATCCCGATCGGACTGGCGATACGGTTCGAGCAAAACCTGCAACGTTTTTTGCACAAGTTCTTGTTGGTCCGCCGACAACTCGCTGATCGGAATTCCGGCAAAAGGCCCGTCGGGGCCACGCAGGCCGACGTCGCTCTCGCGAGGCCGTTTGGGCACCAGCGCCATCGCTCGCTGCCTGCCGTCCAACATCCCGAACACCTGATTGGCCGCGATTGCTTGTGGCCAAAACACGTTGCCAGGGTGATCTGGCTTTTCGTTAAAACCTTGCCCCGCATGTCCATAGAAAATGGGGCCGCCAAAGGCCACATGTTCGGCCGAGTTGCCATCGCAACGCAATGTCATGTGACGTCCTGTCATGACGAACTGAAAGCTGGCATCGCCAGGTGTACCGAAAATCGCGATATTCTGGTGGTTGCCAAAACCGCCGGCATCGTCTTGTAATTGTTGATCGATCCGTGCATGCCATTCCGGCTGAATGATGCCCTCGAAAATATCACGAATCATGCGCCGCTGGTCGTTACTAAAGAAGTCGCTGTTGATGGTGGGTTTCGTGACATGCCAGTTATTCTCCACACGAGTCCGCAACAAACCGCGGCTTGGATCCTGATAGTCCCAATCGAAGCAGATGCTTTCCCGCTGGGCGGGAGTCAAGCTCTCAAAGAGCACCTTGACAACCGATTCGGGAGCCGCTGCGGGAGAGACGCCGGCTGATACGACGCGTGCGGGCCAGGATCCCACGAGACCGACGCCGGCGGCGAGTGCCGCCGCACTCCGTCCAGTGGACTGTAAAAATTCCCGGCGCGGAAGAGCCGGTCCCGACTCGGCTAAGCCGTTGGTGGCTGGAACAACACATGGAAGACGGTGATTCCGTCTGAACAGGTCCGACATGGCAGAACCCTCCGATCGTGCACCAGTGAGGGGATCAGAAATATATGTGGATCCACGAACCTAAACGCATCATGCACGGGCAACAAGCACTTGCTCGTTGCCAGGCTGCGCCCTCATCGTACCACGCCCCCCCTGTTTGCGACAGATGGTGGCCTCCAATCCCGTGCCTGCATCAGCAATTGCCGACTAGCCGCCAGAACCGAGGACCGCCAGCGAACGGAGCGAGGACAGAACATCTCTCGCAACTCGGCCTTGGCCTGTAGTGTCCCCTCAGGATCTCCAGGGAGCCAATGGTGTGCATGGTTTTCCTTCCGCAATCCCGCCAAGATGCGTAGCGGCGAGTAGGTGCCGAATTCGGCACAGAGATAGGTATAGTCGACATGCGACAGGTGGGTTTGACACCACGGCCCCACACTGCCACGCACGGGATAGGCCACGCGAATGCAGTCGCTGAACTCAACGTGATCCGCACCGAAGTGGCGTTTCAATTCCAGGCATCGTTCGGGGCCGATGTCGCCTTGGGCCAACAAGCGGTAACTGGCCCAACGGCCGAGCCCCGTATGAAGGTCCAGATGCAGCACTCCCTGGGCCACATCGAGCCAATCCGTCAGATGCTCGCGCAGGAGCGATACGGCAGCACTGTGCCGACTACCGCCGTAGAATAAACCGCGTGGGAACTCGTACTGCCCCATGGCCACAATGGTCTTCAACTGTTGCAGTCCTCGGCGCCAAACCAGCCAGGCGCCGCGCGTGGCAAATACCATGGGATCCCATCGGTCCATCCACCGCTGAGGATTCAGAATCGGATCCAACTCGGCATAGCCCATGGGGCTCCCAGCAAACCCATCGGATTCGATCAGGAAATTGCGATTCAGATCCACATTCTGTTCATCGGTTCGCCGCAACCAAGCGAATCCAAACGGATTGAGTCCGTGCACGAGTACCCACGACTTCGAGCTGCAATACGTGTGCTGCCGGTGTAGATCATCGAGCAATTGCAACTGGACGGCAGATCCAAAGAACCCCTCGATACCATGCAGGCCACTGGAAACCAGCACGACTTCGGATGGCGACGCGTCACCAATAATCGCCACGTCCGTAGTAAGCTCGCGGCCACCCGGCCCCAGTGAAGGTACGCGATAACTCAGCAGCCGACCGCCTAGCCCTTGCACGGCGTCACGAAATCGCTCACGCGCAATAAAGTAATCGTCGGAGTACCATTCATCCATCATCTGTCGCACCCAACAAGGTCCAACGCCGGTTTACCTGGACGTTATCGGATACCATACCTTATTATAAGATACTCGGGGACGGTGTGACGATTGCGAAGCGGAAGGAGCCACCAATGCAGCAACCATTCCACCGCCCGATCAACCTCGGCTGGGGATATGGCCGCCGAGAGACGCCGCCGAGGCAGGTGGCCGGCTTGCTGTGCCTGCTGGCCACCTGCCTCGGCACCCATCTGCACGCTCAGCCGGACCGTGCAACCGCCCCCACGGCGTTGCCAGCGTCCCCCGCAGCACCCCCGACTAGGCCCGCCGTTGTAGAATTCGACGTGGCGGTGGCAATCCGGGATGCGCAGCAACGACTCAAGGATTTGGAGTCGGCAGATTGGGGTGCCGATGTCAAGGCGAAGGTCCGTGA
>SXHS01000373.1 GCA_005773145.1 Planctomycetaceae bacterium
AGTCGCGCGAAAATGGGCTGATCGGCGATCCGGAATTGGACAATCGCTACACGTATGGCCATGGTTTTTCCATGCTCTGCCTGTCGCAGTTACTGGGCGAGGAAGAAGATCTGGAACGCCGCGAGGAATTGATCGACACGCTCACTCGGGCCGTGCGGTTTAGCGGGCGCGCCCAAACCAAATCGGGGGGCTGGGGTTACGTGAGCGCCAAGGATGGCAACGACTTTGACGAAGGATCCACAACCATCACGCAAGTGCAGGGACTGCGCGGTTGTCGCAATGCGGGAATTCCCGTGCCCGCCTCCATCATCGACCGAGCCCGCCAATATATCTATAGCTGCAAGAATCCCGATGGTGGCATTTCGTACAGTTCTCGCAATACGGGCTCTAGTCGTCCCGCGATTACCGCCGCAGCGCTGGCCACGCTTTACAACGCCGGAGATTACGACAGTCGGCACGTGCCCGACATGATGAAGTATTGCAAACAGAATCTGGAGCATGTGACCGACGAAGCCCGCGCCTTCGGCCATTGGCATTACACCTATCTCTACTTTTCGCAAGTCATGTACCGCGAGGGGGGGCAGGAATGGAGTTCCTTCCGTGACCGAATCTGCAATCGAATCGTGGGAGAGCAGCAACCGGACGGCTCGTGGAGCGGCGTCAACTACGGCCCTGTCTACGTCACGGCCATCAACCTGATTATCCTCCAGCTGGATCGCGGCATTCTGCCGATCTACCAGCGTTAGCGCAAAAAGGGTAGCGCAACAAGGGGACACAGACACTACGAGGCCGCGGCGGTCTCACGCAATACAAGCACGCAGCGCCAGCGAGTGAGTCGCGTCGCGAGATTGCCCCCTCGTATTGGCGGGGCGACCAAATCCAAAACTCACTTGCTTGCGCTGCGTGCTTGTATAAGGGGACGTTTGAATCCGTAGTGGCAGGCTGGAAGCCTACCCCACGGTTGCTACTGGCAGGCCTGGCGAATGGCTTCGGCCAAGCCCTGCGTATCGTGGGGGGATGCCTCCACGTCGGGAGAGAACGACAGTTCCCGCAGCGTCGCGCTGGTCACAGGGCTGATGCTGGCCAAGCGTGCGTGCCGCAATGATTCTCCAAATAGGCGAACCAACGAACGGGCAATCGCCGAGCTGGTGACCGTCACCCAGTCGATTTTTCCGTCTTGCAATCGCTGCAGGACTTCAGGGGGCGCCGATGCGACATCCTCACTACGATAGGCGACGACCTGCGTGATGCAAGCGCCGTGGGCGGTCAAGGTCTCCGCCAGTACTTCGCGCCCCCGGCTGGCGCGAATGAGCAATACCTGCTGGCCGCGCACCTGCTCGGCCAGCGCAGCGGCCAGCGACTCGGCCCGATACTCGTCGGGAATCACGTCAGCCCGCAACTGGTAGTGCAATAGTCGCTCGGCAGTACCAGGACCAATCGCCGCCAAGCGGGCTCGGCCCAGCGCCCGCATATCGCGGCCACGCGACAGCACCCGTTGCAAAAAGAATTCAACCCCATTGCAACTGGAAAATACCACCCAGTCGAAATCGGACAGACGATCGATGACCCCATCGACGGGGTGCCAATCCGGGGGAGGTCCGATGGTAATGACCGGGGACTCGATCACGTCCGCTCCCCATTCTCTCAAACGGTCGCGCAGCGCATCATCTGCCGTGATCGGGCGTGTGACCAGGATTCGCTGGCCAAATAGGGGCCGCTGATCAAACCAGGAAAAAGCGGATGTGTCATTCACGACAGGCCCAACCAAAATGATGACCGGTGGCGGCAACTTTTGCCGAGGTGTCAGTCGCTCGGCCACTTCCGCTAGTGTACATCGCACAATCTGCTGATCGGGGCAACTGCAGCGACGAACCATGGCCACGGGCGTGTCGGCCGGCTTGCCGGCGGCGATCAAGGCTTGTGACCAACGGGCCGAGGTGGTCACCCCCATATAGAACACGAGCGTCCCGGGGAACATAGCTAGGGCGTGATAGTCGAGAGTGGGCTGATCCTTGTGAGGCGTCTCTTGGCCGGTAATCAACGCCACGGCGGATGCCAATTCGCGATCGCGGTGAGTCAGGGGAATCCCCGCATAGCTGCTAACCGCCCAAGCCGCCGTAATACCCGGCACGACCTCGTAGGGAATATGGCGTGCGGCGAGAAACTCCATTTCATCGCCGATGTGCGCAAACACCGCCGGATCCCCCCCTTTCAAACGCACCACGGTTTTGCCCTGCGCGGCATCCTCGGCCATACGGGCGTGAATCTCATCCTGCGACCAAATCCGCGTGCTACCGTGACTGCCCAGACAAATGCGCTCGGCCGTGTGCGGGGCATGACGCAACAGGTCCGGATTGACCAAATAGTCGTACAACACGACGTCCGCGCGACGCAGACAATCGGCTCCGCGCACGGTGATCAATCCCGCATCACCCGGCCCCGCCCCCACGAGATAGATCATGCCCATCGCTAGTCCTTGAGGAATCCGCCATCGCCTCAGTCAATCCGGGCGGACATGGACCCGCCCTGGGTGCAGCCACCCCAGCCTTCTCCTCACTGGCAACGGTGGCCGTGAGAGGTTACGCGTGTTAGAATCATAGCGGTTTTCCACAGGGTGGCTGGGCCGATGGCGTGGCCTGGCGACAAACCCGCACGGTCCGCGTCGGTTCATTTTCCATCCGTGAGCATTCCGTCGATATTCGCCATTCGCCCCGTTGTTGATGTGACCCCATGGCTTCCGACCCCGGACCGACCTCCAATCCCGCGACTGGAACCGCCGATCAAGGCCTACCCCCTGCGGTCCGTCAGCGGCTTCAGAAGTGTTACGAGACGGGCGTCAAGCTTTGGAAAACCGATAAGAATCACGATTACGCCCACGCGATGTTCGCCCAATGCGTCGCACAAGACCCGGCAAATCTCGTGTACGTGGAGGCCATGCTCGACAACCTGCAGGCCATGTTTGGAGGATCGCCCAAGAATGTCGGCCGGTCCCTGAGCTTTGGGGGCAACCGACCCTTTAAGAAGGCCGTCGCGCAGAAGGAATGGCGTGAGGTCCTGAAGCTCGGAATTGAGCTGCTTCTAGCCAACCCGTGGGATATTGCCACACTCCGCGCGATGGCCGACGCCTGCGCCGCATTGCGTTTTAACGAGGTCGAACTACGGTACCTCAAGAACGCGCTCGATAGCAACGCACGCGACCCAGACGTCAATCGGCACTGCGCACGTTCGCTGGCCCGGATGGGGCAGTACGATCAGGCTATCGCCTGTTGGCACCGCGTCGAGGAATTGGTGCGGGGAGATGATGAAGCGCCGCGCATGATCTCGGAACTGTCGCTGCAGAAGACGCGTCACGCAGCCGGCATCACCGATGATGTCCCCGTACGGCCGCGCAGCGGCCCAGCCAAGGAAACGGCGAAAGGCCCCGCCACCACGCCAACCGCACCCCCTGCCACCGAACGCGCAACGGAAGGGGCAACGCCCTCCACACCTGCCGAGCCGCGTGCCGAAATCCGGCTCAATCCAAGGCAGAAGCTGGAGCGGATGATTCGCGACAATCCGTCCGAGCTGGAGCCCTACCTGCAGCTGGCCGAGTTACTCACGCGGGAGGAACGGTTTGGTGACGCCGAGCAAACCTTAACCCGCGCCTTGGCCGTATCGGGGGGCCAAATGCACGTTCAAGAGCAGCTGGAGGAGGCTCAAATGCGTCGGGCGCGGGCTCGGTGTCGAGTCGCCGAGCAACGGGCCCAGACCAGCAATACTGATGAGGCCCGTGACTTGGTGCGCCAGCTACGCGATGCCAGCCACCGGCTGGAGTTTGAGATCTACCAGCAACGGGCCCAGCGGTACCCTCAGGATTGGGGGATCCAATTCGAATTGGCCCTGAGGCTGAAACGGCTGGCCAACTATGAGGCGGCCATCCCTTGCTTTCAGGCGGCCGTGGCGGACGAGAATCGGTGGGCGGCAGCCCACCTGGAAATCGGCGAATGCCACCAGCAGCTCCGCCGCTATGCACCAGCGCTCGCAGCCTACACCGCCGCCGCCAGCGACCGGGCCGGAAAGTCAGAACGTGAGCAGGAAGCCCAAAAATTGGCCCTTTATCGGGCGGGCATCCTGGCCACCGCCTTGAAAAACACCCCCCAGGCCGTGTCCTACTTCGACCAGCTGGTTCAATTGGATCCACTATTCCGCGACACCCAAACCCGCCTAGACAAGCTGCGATCCATGGGGGATAATTAAAGATTGCCCCCGTTTTATTACTAGACAGTTTCCCTTTCCAGACGAAGAAACGCGTCCACAGCTATGCCCAATACCAACAGTGCCAAGAAGCGATTGCGTCAGAGCCTCGTACGTCGTCAGCGAAACCGGTCGATGAAGGCCAACGTTCGCACGGAAGTCCGCAAGTTTTTGGACTTTGTCCGCGCGGGAACCGTGGACGCCGCAGCGACGCAGTATCGCAGATTGGTGCGCAAGATGGATCAGGCTGCGGCGGCGCATGTGCTGCATCCCAATCGTGTCGCTCGGCGCAAGTCGCGGCTGAACAAGATCCTCAAGTCACTCGCACAGCGTGCCGCTTAGTCGGCAGTGGCATAGGCTTCCAGCCTGTGAAAAAGCGGCATAGGCTTCCAGCCTGTGGGATCCGCCAAGAATCCTTCATCGGCAGGCAAGATGCCTGCCGCCACTCTTTCAGTGGCATTGGCCCCTACCATTCAATCACGCTCGCATCGAAGACCGGTCCTTCGACGCAAGTCCGCTTGTAGTCCCAGCCACCATGCGCATCGCGCACGCGGGCGACACACGTAAAACAGATGCCGATGCCGCACGCCATGGGAGTTTCCAAGGAGACGAAACAGGGTACCGCATGTTCCCGCGCCAGCCCTGCGACGGCGGCCATCATGGGCTCGGGTCCGCAACAGACAATCCGATCCGGCGGATTGGCACCTTGTAGCGAGTCGAGCACCAAATCGGTCACCAGTCCGTGGTGGCCGCGTGAGCCATCGTCGGTAGCCAATCGCACATCGACGCCGGCCGCTTCAAAGTCCTCAATGCCCGCTAGATAATCCGCACTGCGAGCGCCATAACAGAGGCTCACGCGTGACACGGTTGGCAATCGGCCAGGTTCGCTGCCATACGTTTTCTGCCCCAGGGCCTCTTGGGCCAAGGCCAAGAACGGAGTCTGACCGATCCCCCCCGCGACCATCATCAGGTGCGACAACCGTATGTCGTTGGCCTTTGCAGTCAATTCAAATCCATTCCCCAGCGGGCCCCATATTTCCAACAACTGCCCCGGGCGATACTCGGCCAATCGCCGGGTCATTTTCCCTAATCGCAAGTACACCACATCCAGCCCTGCGGGTGAGCCCATCGCCGGTGGATCGCTTGTCAGATCAGTTGTCTCGTAAAACGTGTCGTAGAGGGCCAAGGGGCGGGCCAACAAGGGGTCGTTGCAGCCTGCCAGACGAAGCATCACGAATTGTCCTGGCGTGATGCGCCGAGCCATCTCAGCACACGTCACGCGCAGTCGAAAGGTATCCCGCGCCACGGGAACATTTTCGACGACTTCAACCGACGCCAGGACCGCATGGTCCGGGCAATAGGCGGCGTGCAACGGACTACTCATGACGACTCTTACGCTGCTGTCGTGGTCTGCCGGCGGAAGGTCCCGAGGGGGATCGCTTTTTTTTCTCCGCAGGGCGGAATTTGGGAGCGGTGGCCGGTTGCCGGTCCGATGTCGCGACGGGGAGTAGCGCCTTCTGCAGCTGGCGCATTTCCTGGTCGGACAGCGGCCGATAGGAACCGCTGGGGAGTTGCCCCAATCGCAGGGGCCCAATGGCGACCCGTTTTAATTCGACTACTTTATGCCCAATACGCGCCAACATGCGGCGCACTTCACGATTGCGCCCCTCGCTCAGGATCATTTCCAACACGGTCGTGCGTGGCAATCGGCGAAGGATTCGGAGTCGGTCGGCGGAAACACGACCATCGGACAGGTAAATGCCGCGGCGCATTTTCTCCAACGCATCCTGGTCCGGCAGCCCGACAACGGATACATGATACGTTTTGGTAATGCCGTATCGGGGATGGGCCAGGCGATTGGCCATTTCACCATCGTTGGTCACCAACATCAGACCTTCGCTGCTGCTGTCCAAACGACCCACGGGAAACAATCGCTCACCGGGAGGCAACAAATCGATGACGCGCGTACGTCTTGCGGGATCCCTATGGGTACTCACCACACCCTTGGGTTTATGAATCAAGAAATAGCGCCAGCGCGGTGGACGTAGAACCGTACCGTCCACTCGGACCTGCTGCCGCCCCCAAGCGACGCACGCTCCCAGTTGATCGACGACACGACCATCGACTTCCACGCGGCCCTGCACGATCAACTCCTCACACTTGCGGCGACTCCCCAGCCCGGCTGCGGCGAGAATTTTTTGCAACCGCGTTGCCCCCCCACGCTCGCGCGTATCGCGCATCTTGTCGGTGCCCGCTTTTTCCGTGCCCACCTTCTGGGCACCCGGCCGACTCGCGGAAGTCCTGACTCGCTTGCCGGGGCGCGGTGGCCGAGTCATTTTGGCAGCGGCGTTGGGCCGCGTCGGGCGTGCCGATTTTATGGCGCGAGCGATTTGCTCTGGTTGCTCGGTTTTGTCGCGCGGAGCGACTTCGGTGGCTCGGCGCGGCTTGGGGCGGGATCGTTTCATGGCAACTATCGCAGCGGTGGGGGAGACGCGGCCTGCTCGATGGGCTGAGCACGAGACCTTGGTTGGACTTCCCCATCATAGTAGCCAGTGGCATCGGCTTCCAGCCTGTGAGGCCAACTTGCATTCCCAGATACCAAGCAGAATGCCGACCCATCCGCGGTACTGCGCTATCCAAGGTCGACGGTCTAATACGCCGGACGGCTATTGGAGAAAACTTGATTGCGAACGGCTTCCGGGAGTGGTCGTTGGTACTCGCGTGGGCGGACACCGACCATTTCCGGCGCATTGTCGGGTTGTGGATAGGGATCATGGACCGTCGCGCGCGAGCGTTGATACAACAGATTGCCCGGCGACAGCCAGCGTGGCCGCGCGAGTCCCTCGCATCCAAGACAGCTCCACAATCCCACCAACAGCAACAGGTGTCGGGGGATGGCCTTCATGATGGGGAACTCCTTTCCCAAGCTGTTGCGGCAGGTGCCGCGATGGTCGCGCGGATTATAGGCGGAGACCCGAATTGATCCTAGTCAGATCCCAGCCCTTGTTCGTGGGCCAAACCGGGCAGTTCAGAGTCATTCTCGGAAGACTCACACCTCCCCGATAACCTTTCACAATAAACTGCCGAATGTGTCAATCCTAACTTGGGTGCTAGCAACCCGCGAGTGACACGACACAGGCTGGAAGCCTATGCCACTGTAAGAGTGGCGGCAGGCATCTTGCCTGCCGATTGAAGAATTGCCAATTGAAGAATTATTCGCGGATCCCACAGGCTGGAAGCCTATGCCACTGTTGTTGCGCGCATGGTCGATCGTTTACCGCCCAGCCGAAGGCGCCGGCGGTTGCTCGGTTGGTTGTTGATCCTTTTGTTGATTCCGCTGCTGCGAGCGTCGGGCCACATGTTGCCGGAGGCGTGGGAACGCTAGTAGCGCGCTTTCGCGGAGGATCTGTTCGCCGATATGCCGCGCCCCCGCTTCCAAAACTTGGCGCCGCGTCACACGTTCCGCCAGGACTTCCGCCAGGCATTGTCGAGTGGTCTCGGTAGCGCCGTACAGTCCCTCAGCGTGCAACGTGTCGGAGCCCCACATGATGCGGTTGGCTGGGATCACGTCCAGCCATTCGTGATAGGCCCGCTTGGCCATGTGGTAGCTCAATGTCGGCAACCAATTGGAATCGATCCAGACGTTCTTCGGAAAGTGGAGCGCCATAGCGGCCGTTTCGCCAACCCAGGGATACCCGCCATGGAAGAGGATGAACGTGGTTTTCGGGTAGTCGCGAATCAGATTCTCCAAGAGCAACGGGTTGGATTGGCTGAGAACGTAACCCGTATGAATTTGTAGAGGAAGCACATGTTTTTCGCTCAGCTCGCAAAATTGGCGAAAGACATAGTCCTCGAATGCCTTGATCTGGGACGGGGTCAATTCACCGCGCCGCTTGCCAAAAGCCTCGGCCGCCTGGCTCTTGGTCACCGCTTCGTAATGCAGCGTACGACGGTAGGCCAACGTCGACTTCATCCCCACGGCGCCTCGTTCCGCCGCGCGCCGCATGATATGGTCGAGGACCGCCTGATAGTCATCGAATGTTTTTAGGGGCACTCGGTGTGTCTCGGCGTAGTGGTAGGGACTTTCGGCCGGTTGGGTGTACTCGTCCGGGTGGAATCCGCGAATGAGCGGATTCAGTCGTACTACCGCAACCCCATAGTCATAGGGGCAGACGTAGTCATACGGCGTGTAGTCGTAGTCGATGACCAACATGTGGAGGGCGAACGATTCGGTTGTTTGCGATGATTGGTCTTCGGCGTTTGCCGAATCGTGCGAGACAAAAACCAAGGAGATGCTGGCCAATACGACGAGTTGGAGTTTCCGCTGAAATCGCACGTTGTGGTGGCTCCTTGGTCAGAAATACGGACTCATACCTGGAGGTTACGGCAGGTGCATGTCCAGGAAGACCGCGTGCGGTTGTGGTTCGATGCGCACCGAACCACAGGCGGCGGGTATCAGCATGACCTCACCCCGTTCCAAAGGCCGCAGGGCTGGGTCGCCGGCTACGCTGATACGTCCTTGCAGCACGGCCATGATATGACAGGCCTGATCGCCGCCGATCGACTGGGCATCACCGATCGTCCATCGGTTCAAGACGAACTTATCGCAATGCACCAGACATTCGCGTGCCAGGCCAGTGGTCGTCGCGGCCGGTTGAGGCTCCACCGGCCCTCGGTGAAAATCGATGACATCCAGCGATTGCACAATGTGCAAGGGGCGTGGTTGGCCATCGGGACCAAGTCGGTTCCAATCGAACAATCGATAAGTCGTGTCGCTCGACTGCTGAATTTCCGCAATCAACAGCCCACGCCCTAAAGCATGTACCGTCCCGGCCGGAATGAAGATGCACTGGCCAGCCCGGGCGGCGATGCGATGCAGGCACGACTCGACGTTGCCGGCCGCTATGGCCTGCGTCAACGTCGGACGGTCGATGCCTTGCTGGAGTCCCGCATACAGCGTGCTGCCGGGGTCGGCGTGCAGGACCACCCAGGCCTCGGTCTTGCCGAAGTCCGGGGGCACACATCGGGCTGCTTGCTGATCATTCGGATGCACTTGCACCGAGAGGTCTTGTTGTGCGTCCAAGAACTTGAACAGCAAGGGGAATCGGGGCTGGGGATGATGCCGCCCTAAGAGGTCCGCCCCACGCTGCTGGACGAGCGTGGCCAGGGACGTGCCGGCCAGTGCTCCAACCATGACAAGACTTTGATCATCACCGTGATCGACGATCTCCCAGCTCTCCGCATAATCATCCGCATCCCCCAGGGTCTTACCCAGCAGCGACTGCAGACGTCGGCCGCCCCAGAGATATCGCCGAAACAGCGGTTGGAAACGGAGCGGATCCATCGGGCCTTTTGCCGGTGCGGGACCACGGTGATGGCCGGGAGAACAAAACGCCCCAGCCTAATACGCCGGACGCCTCAGCATATCCTGACCGCGACCAACTTGCGACGGGGGCGGGTCCGGAATGCCTCTTGCCCAAGAATGCCCAACTCTTAAGCAGAAACCTGCTACGTTCCCAGGCACTCCGGTGGGAGCGAGCGAACTGGGGCCGTCCGCGTGTCGGTTCGAAGGGGGCAAATCCCCGCATATTAGCAGCGACTGGATGCTTCAATCGGCGAGTTCGAACTGGTTGGCACGCAAGATGCTATCTACGCCGGTCGGGAATTACTCGAAACGTTCCCAAGCGTTCGGTTCTCGGGTTGTATTTCCACTCAGCATTGCAGTGCGTCCTAGTCCATTTCTGTTCAGTTGATGAGGCGGTAACCATGCGGCGTGAAGCATTTTACACAGTGTTTTGGGGAATGACGTTTTTAATGGCCCCAATCGGGACCCCTGCGGCGTGGGCCGAGGCCGAAGGGGACGGTTCGGTAGCCACGACCAGCGAGTCGTCGGCACCAGCACTTCCTCCTTATTTTTCGGGAACGAGTCCCGACCCCGAGAAGCCGTTGTGGCCGGATGCCACCGGCGCAAACACCGGCTATTGGACAACACCTTCCGCCGCGCCGGGAGACGACGACCCGACGAAGTTAACCGGGCCGGGGCTGTACGATCGCATCGTCCACAATTTGGTGTCGATCAACCTGGTATGGACCCTTATTGCGGGTTTCTTGGTCATGTTCATGCAAGCGGGCTTTGCCATGGTGGAAGCGGGGCTTTGCCGAGCTAAAAATTCGGCGCATACCATGGCCATGAATATGATGATTTATCCGTTGGGGTGCCTCGGTTTCTGGGCCTACGGATTCGCAATCGGTTGGGGCAATTGGTGGAACGGTCCGGTCCCACCGGGATGGTATCCTTCGCTGGGCGCTGGCCTATCCCTCCTCAATTCGGGCATTGGAATCGGTGGCGAAGCCAATCTTCCCACTTATGGCCTGATGGGTACTAAGGGATTTTTTCTGCATGGCCTGGATGACGTTAGCGTGATGGCTTTGTTCTTTTTCATGATGGTCTTTATGGACACCACGGCTACGATACCAACCGGCACGATGGCCGAACGCTGGAGCTGGAAGAATTTCTGTCTGTATGGACTCTGGATCGCCTTTCCGTACTGTTTGTTCGCGAATTGGATGTGGGGCGGAGGTTGGTTGGCGCAAGCGGGCAAGAATTGGAATTTGGGCCACGGAGCGGTGGACTTTGCGGGTTCCAGCGTCGTGCATGCGATGGGCGGATTCATTGCCCTGGCGGGGGGCATGATTATCGGGCCGCGCATTGGCAAGTATGTGAAGGGGAAGCCGCAGGCCTTGCCTGGCCACAACATTCCGATGGTCGTCGTCGGCACATTCATCTTGGCCTTTGGTTGGTTTGGTTTTAATCCCGGATCGACCCTGTCGGGAACGGACTTGCGTATCAGCATGGTCGTTGTCAACACAATGCTCGCCAGCATCACGGGGGCGATCGCGTCCATGCTGACCATGCAGTCCATGCGGATGAAGCCAGATCCCTCGATGATGTGCAATGGCATGTTGGCCGGACTTGTGGCGGTCACGGCGCCCTGCGCATTCATCGATTGTTGGGCCGCCGCGCTGATTGGAACTATCGCGGGGGTGATCGTGGTGGTGAGCGTCTTTTTCTGGGATCGCCTGGGAATTGATGATCCAGTCGGTGCCATATCGGTACACGGCGTTAATGGGCTGTGGGGCACTTTGGCGCTGGGGCTTTTTGCCAATGGCAAGTATGGAGCGGGCTGGAATGGAGTGGTGCGAGAAGAGATGGTCGCCGAGTACGGATCGGATGGCGTTCGTGGTCTCTTGTATGGCGATAGTTCGCAATTCATGGCCCAGCTGCTCGCCTGCGTCACTGTGGCGGTCTTTGGATTTACGATCGCGTATGTTTGGTTCAAATTCAGCAATCTCATTGCTCCTCTGCGTGTGAGCCGTGAAGTGGAGATGGCCGGCCTGGACGTGCCCGAAATGGGTGCCCTGGGCTATCCAGAGTTCACGCTCATAGGTCACAAGGGGGACGCATAACCCCGCGTAGCCGTCGCCCGGTGGTGTCCACATAGCGGCCCGATTGCCTCCCACCGCGGCAAGTCGGGCCGCTCCCGTTACCGGGTTGTCACAACCGCGAAAGGCGAGCTCCCGTGGGAAGCCGGGCCGTTTTTTTTGGGGCGGTACCCGCATCCATCAGCGACCATTGCCGAAGCACCTACGGCTAGGCTATTATGGAGGGGTGTGGAATCTGATGGGTGGATTGCCCGCCTGTGCCCTTCAGGGCGACAGAGCTGCTCTTGTCCACCGTATCCTTGCCGGCTGAAACGCCCGTTGTTCCGCGAGCTTGGCCCAATGGCGGCCGGCTGTATCGATGGACCAACTCGTTCAAGCGGCACGCGGGCCACTTGATACGGCACGAGCGACGTAGGGAGGTCACACATATGCCCAAGCCAATGAACGACGACCTCTTCCAAGGCTCCACCATGACCTTCGGCGAGCACCTGGAGGAGCTGCGCACGGTCCTGGTGCGTGCGCTGCTGGGGCTCCTGATCGGTTGCCTCATCGGTTTTAGTGTGGCGAATCCCTTAGTGCGAACGCTGGAAAAACCACTAAGCCAAGCCCTCAAGAAGCATTACCAGATTCAGGCCGAGAAGCTAAAACAGGCACGACTCTCTGGCGACGTGACGGCCGAAACAACAGCCATGATCCAGGAATACAGCTTGGTTCCCGACACCGTGTACGTGGACCGTCATTGGTTGAATCAGATGGTGACGGGGGCTGCGTCCTCTGCGTCCACGTCGTCCTCTGCGTCCACGTCCCCTGCGACGAGCACCAACCCGGCGGCAGGTCCGCGGCTGGTGGAGATGCCCATTTGGCGCGCCGCGGCCGGGAAAACCCAGTCCTTCGGCATGACGGAACCGTTCATGATCTGGGTTAAGGCGGCAATGATTGCCGGCATCGTGATTTCCAGCCCGTGGATTTTCTTCCAGGCGTGGAGTTTTGTCGCGGTCGGCCTATACCCGCACGAACGGAATTACATCTACCTCTTTCTCCCTCTTAGCCTCGGGTTGTTTCTGGCGGGAACCCTCTTGGCATTCTTCTTCGCGATGTCACCCGTGTTGGATTTCCTGCTGCAATTCAACCGGCAATTGGAGATCGATCCCTTCCCACGCGTCAGCGAGTGGATGAGTTTTGTGCTGCTGCTACCGCTGGGTTTCGGCATCAGTTTTCAGCTCCCCTTGGTGATGCTCTTCTTAGAACGCATCGGTGTCTTCACGGCGACCCAATACGTGAGTCAATGGCGGATTGCCGTGCTGGCCATCTTCGTGATTGCTATGATCCTCACCCCGTCCCCGGACCCTTACAGTATGTTGCTCATGGCGGTCCCCTTGACCGCGCTATACTTTGGCGGGGTCGCCTTATGCCGCTGGCTCCCCAGCCGCGCCAAAAGGGTCAGTGCCGAGACGTAGCAGGGCCGAGGCGGGATAATCGTACGGACCCGGTTGCCAGGCAAATACAGCCCCGGCGCCGGCAGGCGAGGCGGTCACCTGCTGAGGCGTCCGGGGCGTCCGCTGGCCTCGTGAGAGGCCGTTGGCATCGCTCTCTGGCCGATTGAACGTGTTTTAGAGGGCTGCATCCCCCGTCTCGCCCGTGCGAATACGGACCGCCTGGCTGAGATCCGAAACAAAGATTTTTCCGTCGCCGACCTGCCCAGTCTTGGCCGCCTTCACAATGGCGTCCAATGCGGCCTGCAACTGCGCCTCCGCAACCACCAGCTCCAACTTGATCTTGGGCACAAAATCCACCGTATACTCAGCCCCGCGGTAGGTCTCCGTATGACCACGCTGGCGTCCAAACCCGCGGACCTCAGTCACGGTCATCCCATGCACGCCTTGCTCCAACAAGGCCTCCTTCACGGGATCAACGTTAAAGTGACGTATGATGGCTTCGATCTTTTTCATCCCTTACCTCGTATTCTGGACGCCTGACGACCGCCCGTGCGTGAACTCGATTTGGTACACCGGGTGCGCACCCGCCTCGAATGATACGTAGCACTTCTCGTGCCAGACGTAGAACCGCCTCAATCCGTTGGACAACCACCCATCCTTGCCCAGATCTCGCGCAATGAATGCCAGAAAACTAGGCGAGTGGACTCATGGAGCGGAGGGCCCGCGCCGAAAAGCGGCACCTGTCCGAAACGGTGCCGCAGCGCCACCTGCGTGTGTCCAAGCGGGCGGAAATCTGCGATGGCAGCCCGGTCCACGCGGTCGGACCGTAGCTCCGCAGCACCGGCAACGGCAAACGCCGACCTCGACGACGGGCACCAACGACCGTATATGGCACGCAAGTTGCATAACGTGGATCTGAGTGCGGCGACGACGGCTCGGCAATCGAACAGGCAATTTGCCATGAGAGGAAGCACGACATGGTAACTTCATGTGACGTAACTTCGCGTGAACAAGACACCTCGCTGCGGCTGAAACTGAGCCGCCTGTTGGCCGAGCAGCACTTCGAATCGCTGCGCACCATCGCCGTGAGCGTCCAGGACGGGCACATTACCCTGCGCGGACGGGTGACATCATTCTACCAGAAGCAACTCTGTATTCACTGTTACCAGAGTGTGCAAGCATGCGGGTCGCTGATCGATTGCATCGATGTGGCCTACTGATGCGGCAACATCTCGTCGATGGGTCGAACCAAAGACTCAATTGTTGGCGTGACACGCCAAGAGGCGTGGGGCCCAAGGAAGGGCCCCACGCTCCTCTGATCGGCAAGTGATGTCGCGACGTTCTCACGACGCATCATCCAGCCTTAGAACGTAAGAATCGCGTCGGCACCAATCACCGTGTTGTTGAACAACTCGTCGTTGAAGCCCGACCCAGTATAGATCTGCTCGTTCCCGGGTGCCCACATGTGGCGAACCTCCGGGCGTACGATCAGATTAGCCGCCGGCTTGATATTGACGCCGTTGGACCACGTGTAGTACGAGATACCATCCGCCTTGAACCACTCGAATCGAGTACCGGCCTTCAAGCACGGGCTCAGCTCGTAGAAGCCGTAGTGCGTGGATCCAAACGAATCACGCGGAATGAAACCACCGCCGCCACCAGCCGTGGCAAAATCGGCGGGTGTGCCACCATCATCGTCGGTCGGAACACCATTCGCATCCACACGCAGGTCGGTGCTCAACACGTCGACCGTGTGGGCCGTCGTGATCTTGTCCGACCACTTGAGGTTCAAAATCAAGCCATTGATCGCACCATTGCCACGCCATCCGAGGTCGCCGCCGGTCATGGCGTAGACCAAAGAGACGTCGTCATTGACCTGGTAAGTAAACCCGCCCAGGAACGCGTTCCCTTTCAAGAATTGATAGTAGCCCGTGTCCATACCCAGCACCCAACCGCCGTTCAGGGTCAACTTGTCGCTGGCCTTGTAGCTGGTGAGCACGCCCGTATGGGTAAATGGCTGGCTGTTCCAGAACGTTAGGTGACGGCTGAGAAAAAAGTTGCCGGTCGACGGCAACACTTCGTAGCCCACCAAAGTATAGAAACGACCAGCTTTCACGGTCATGTCGCCAACCGCAACTTCCGCATACAACTGAGGCATGGCCCATTCGTAGCTGCCGTGGTCCCAACCATTCAAGTAGTCGAAGTGGCCGGCGTTCACGTTACCAAACGCCTGGCCTTCGTTACCATCCACGCCGTACATCATGTCGGCGCGAAATCCGAAGTCCAGACCCTTTTCACCGTCAGCCGTCTTGCCCAAAAAGAAATATTGCTGGTTTAGATTGACATTGTTCCATTCCTTCTGGGACAAGAAGGGACCGTTGCCCGTAAAAGAGCCGTCGGGACCGTCTTGATATCCCATTTGGGTATGGCCGCCAAAGGTCCAGCCATTCTCCAATTGGCACTTGGAGAACAAGATATCCTGTACTTTAAAGGGATCGCCCAGTTCACAGCAGAACAAACCACCACCCAATAACCCACCACAACCACACGAGTCGCAGCTATCCACACAGCATGTGGAAGGCCCACAGGGGTCACACCCTGTTGACGATTCGGACGCCGTATCTCCCGCGCTGGCGGCATCGGCATCGTCCACGTTGTAATAGTCAGATCGATAGGCGACCCGACTGACCGAATACGGCTGCTCGCGAACTTGCCCGGTAACGGGCACAGCCACTACAGCGCAGCACAAAGCGGCGCACGGCACCAGTAATCCCTTCATGGTACTCCAGCTCCTAGATTTGCGGTCGTTGATTCGAACCTATGCCCGGCTATCCTTGTGGGGGCAAAGCAAGGCCGTTCCCTCATGCCAATAGTGCCGCGCCGCACAGGACATCTTCCGCGACATCCCGTGCATCGTCAGCAGTTCATTCGGTCGGGCCAGGGGTCGAATCCGGGGGGTGCGTATCTCCCTGCGAAATACGCCAAGCGGCAACACGAGGCCCGCCAACGTCTCAGAGTCGCCTTCCTTGTCTAACGGTCAGTATCGTCACGGGAATGGGACGCCTGAATCGCGGTTCAGCCATTTGACCCAGCATGGGCGCCGCGCCGAGACGGTCATGACGGATTGGTAATCTATTCATGGCAGCACCGCGTTCGATCGCGCAAGAGGCCCGATTCTCGCGCTGACAAGATAGGCCTCATTGCCTACCATGCCGGCCAACGTTCAGCACGGCCATAACGGGTTCGCGCTTCGCAGCCGTGTCTGCTAGCAGCCGCGCAACGACATCACCACTGCAGGAGGTCCAGCGTTGAAAGTGTTCATCAGGAGCCGATGGGGCGTTCGCCTGTTAGCCCTGGCCATGGCAATTCTAGGCCGCTGCTTGTTTACTACGGTGCGCCGCGAAACGCATGTGTCGAGTCCGGGAACCAACCCGTTCGAAATCAGTTGTCGTGGTTCCTACCTGTACAGTGTCTGGCACGACGTACTGGTCATGGCGGCTTTTTTTCGTCGACATCACCGCATGACAGCACTCTCTAGCTTGCACCGCGATGGCACGCTGGTGGCCGAGTTCAACCGGTTCGTCAACATGGGTTCCGTGCAGGGCTCGTCCAGCCGCATTTCTCCTGGGGCGATGAAGGCTCTGTTAAAGTGTCTGGCCACCCGCCATCTGGTGATCACACCCGACGGACCACTCGGACCACGTCACACCATGAGTCAGGGCCTGGTTTTTTTGGCCTCTCGCACCGGGTGCCCCATCATGCCCAGTGGATTTGGCTGCAGTCGCGCCTGGCGGATTCCCGGCTCGTGGACCGACATGGTGGTCCCTAAACCGTTTTCGCGCGTCGTTTTGGTTATTCGCGACCCCATCTACGTCCCACGTGACCTTCGCTCTACTGAATTGGCTAGTTGGATGGCCCGGGTCAAAGAGGCGATGGACGAGGCGCAGGGAACTGCGGAAGCCCTCGCCCAAAACCGACAACAGCCCTGCGATTCCACATCCTCACGGGCTGCTGCTTAGCTCACCTCCGGCTTCGGTCGGCCGGATGCGCAGCAAGATCGGACTCGAAGTGGCACCGCCACCATCAGACGTCGCAAAGAAGACCAGCCGCTCGCCGGGTGCCGTCACACGATCCGCGACAATGAATACGGTTCGCTCATTTTCCTGCTCCGGAATGATCACGCCGCTCAAACCGACGTTCCCCGCATACATTCCATACGGCGCGTTGAGAGGATTCTGATAGCCGCCAAAATTGACTCGACCTTCATGCCCACGCCGTTCCACTTGCAACGCCACCGTGGCTGTCGAACCGGGTGCCATCTCCAAGATCGGCCAACCGGTGGCCGGATCCTCACCAGCCGACGGGACGGGGCGCGCATGCACCCGTAACTTCGATGGGTCCTTCAGCTTTGGGCGCCCGACGTCGTACGGCGGCAAGCGAATCGGGTGATCGTGTCCCTGGCCTGTGGCGACCAGCTGCATGGCCGGTGCATCGTCGGCCGGCGTCTTGGCTTGGTCATCCGACCACAAAAGTGTCGTTGCGCGCAGCTGGCCGGGCTCGATGGTCCATGGCATGGCCACGTGGAAACCCAACGGCACGTTCGTCAACTCCAGTTGTACGGCTCCGTCGTAACCGTCTATCCGATTGATGGCAACACTCAGTGGGACCCCGCCCCCCAGCGGCAATTCGGGGTTCACCGTCGCAACCGACTCGACGGCGAACGTCGGCGCCGGGGGGCGAATCGTCAGTTCATAGCGATAAGCCGCCCCACGAAAATGGCGGGCGTCGCGCAGTCGCACGTAGTAGCGACCATCTCGGGGCACATCAAATGTCAAACGAGAATCAGCCCCTAGTTCTCGTTCCGAATCGTCATCGTTGGCATAGTAGACGGTGAAGGCCGGCAAACCATTGCGCGGCGTTGGCGTCCCCGGCGTGTAGGGCTCCACAACGTAGCAAGTCTCACCCATCGGATGCGTGATGGCCGTCGTATCGAACATGGTATGCCGAGATCCTTGACCGGGAAAAACTGAGAACCCTGAATCAGGACCGCGCGGGTAGTGCCAGAGTCGCACCACTTCACCGTTGCAATAGAGGAATTGATGCATCCGCATGTCCTGCCAATTGTGCAGACGGATGCTATCAACCGCCGTGGGGCTGGTCGTGCGAAAGGTGAAATAGGAATCCTGCACGGCCTGCAGCACAACCCGCGGCACCGGGGCACTAGCCTCATCCAAGATCTCAAGATAAGAATCGAGCAGCGACTCCTGGCGGGCCGCCTTGACCTCAAGAATCCAACGTTCGCCAGCTCGGGCATCCAGCGCAAACATGTCGGCCGCATCCGCTGCGTCCCCCTCTCGGTCGATCGCGCCCCGCACCATGGCGGGGAGTGCGAGTGGCTGCGCATCCTGAGAATGCGAATTGGGCTCTCGCTCGTCGACCGTCGACGAGACGGTTGTTAAGGGTGCGCTCGACAATGCCGCCGTGGGACCCTGTGGTGCTCTTGGCGACTGCGTGGCGGAGGGAAGTGTCAGCGGATAAATTTCCCATGTGCCATCCATACGTCCCACGACGACATGACGTCCCATGGGGTCGATGGCGGCCACTTGCACGGCCGCCGACTGCCTCGGCAGGGCAGCCACCTCGGAGAGGGACTCCGCAGTCCACACCTTCAGCGTTCGGTCGCGCCCCACAGATAACAGCCACTGGCCGTCACGCGAATAGCGCAATTTCTCTACAGCCCCTTCATGGGCAAATTGCAAGTGTATCAGCGGATTGATTGCTTGTTGGTCCGTCGACAGCAGACGCCACATGCGGATGCGGCTGTCGCTCCCGGCCCCGACGAACCATTTTCCAGAGGGATGGATGGCCGTCGTGATCTGTTCCTTAAGCGGTTCGCTGCGAGTGTCCAGCCGTTCGCCTGTGGTCACGCGCCAGATCTTCACGGTGGCATCGGCACTACACGTTGCTAGGTTCTGGGAATCGGCGGAGAAGC
>SXHS01000050.1 GCA_005773145.1 Planctomycetaceae bacterium
CTTGCCATCGTCACCGCTCTGTAACAACATGATCTGATGCTGATCCTTGTTAAACGGCAGCCACACCGTTCCCGTCGCACGATCGACCAGCGGACACGCTGGGCCGAGCGCATGGCCAGGTTCGGATGCCAGCACACGAGTATCGGACCAAGTCCGCCCGCCATCCAAGCTGCTACGCATGAGCAAATCTCGATCCGTGGCGATCTGAGAAGTCTCACCGCCAACCTTGGCATCGCGACTTGCCGTACAGAACGCCAATACCGTGCCACGACGCGTCACGACGATCGCCGGGGAATGAAACGTCTGGTAGCCGTCGGGCTCCTTCTCCCAGAGCGATTGACGCACAAAAACCGCCGCCTCCCAGGGCTCTTCGCCGCACAAGACACCGGGCACCATCCCAATCACGATCACGATGAGCAACACCGGCGCCCAACGGCTGCCCGTAGGACAACCTCGCGGGCCCCGACGCAAACGGCTTCGGGTGTGGTTCCGAGCGACGATCGATTGTTGGTATCGCATGTTGGCCACGCTACGGTTTCTAACGGCACATGTCAATGGTTCCCGCAGACACAGCGCCGTGAGAACTCGCAACTCGCAAATGCCTTGTAGATGGGCCATGGTATCACCTAAACTGTTTCGGTAGCAGCAGCCATTCTTCTCGAACAAGGAGTACTCGGATGTCGACGGCAACAAAGCCAAGTTCCTCAGTCGTAAAGCGTCCCCAGATTCGGCAGTCTGAGTGCTTCATCAATGGACAATGGCAACCGGCCGCGAGTGGGAAAACTTTTGAGACGGTGGATCCCGCAACGGAAGCGGTGATCACCCAAGTGGCTGAGGGAGATGCGGCGGATGTGGATCTTGCGGTGACCGCGGCGCGGCGCGCCTTCGAGGATTCCGCTTGGTCGCGCATGGATGCCCGTGATCGCGGCCGATTGATGTTGAAATTGGCCGATCTCATCGAAGCCGAAGCCGAGGAACTCACCGCGCTGGAAACTTGGGACAACGGCAAACCGATTCGCGATGCCCGCGCGGCCGACCTGCCGCTGGCCGTGGATTGCCTGCGTTACTATGCCGGGTTTGCGGACAAGATCCAAGGGGAGACGATCCCGGTGCGCGGCAACTATTTCACATATACGCGACGAGAGCCGGTGGGTGTTGTGGGGCAGATCATCCCCTGGAATTTCCCGATGCTGATGGTCGCCTGGAAGTGGGGGCCCGCCTTGGCAGCCGGTTGCACGATTGTCATGAAACCGGCTGAGCAAACTCCCCTGACCTGCTTGCGTTTGGCGCGTCTGGCGCAAAAGGCGGGCTTTCCGGACGGCGTGATCAACGTCGTCCCTGGCTACGGACCGACTGCTGGCGCGGCGCTCGTACGCCATCCAGGAGTCGATAAGATCGCCTTTACCGGTGAGCACCTGACCGCGCAGACGATCATGAAGGAGGCTGCCCCCACCCTCAAGCGTCTCACCTTCGAGTTGGGTGGAAAGAGCCCGAACATCGTCTTCGCCGACGCCGATCTCGAGGCTGCGGTAGCGGGAGCCCATTTCGGTCTGTTTTTCAATCAAGGCCAATGCTGTTGCGCCGGGAGTCGTGTCTTTGTCCAAGAAAAAATACATGACCAATTCGTTGAGCGCATCGTCGCTATGAGCCAATCACGTCGGCTCGGAGATCCGTTCGATGTGCAGACCGAGCAGGGTCCACAGGTGGATCGAAACCAATTCGACAAGATCATGAAGTACATCGAGTTGGGCAAGAAAGAAGGAGCCCGTTGTGTCGCCGGCGGCGATCGATTCGGCGACCGCGGTTACTTTGTGAAACCGACCGTTTTGGATCAGGTCACCGATCAGATGGCGGTCGCCCGCGAGGAAATTTTCGGGCCGGTGATGTCCGTGCTGACCTTCCGAGACGTCGACGAAGTGGTACAGCGCGGCAATAACACCTTTTACGGCTTGGCGGCCGCTGTCTGGACTCGCGATGTCAGTAAGGCACATCACATGGCGCGGCGTCTGCGGGCCGGTACCGTTTGGGTCAACTGTTACGATGTCTTCGACGCGGCGGCCCCCTTCGGCGGATTTAAAATGTCGGGACAGGGGCGCGAGCTGGGGGCCAAAGGACTCGATGGCTACCTTGAGACCAAGACCGTGACGGTTGCCCTGGATTGAGTGCGACGAACCAGGTCGTCCAGAGTCCGCATGGTTTCTGCCATGGGGGTGAAAGGATCGGGGCCGTGCACCTGATAAAGATCGAGCTAGTCGGTCTGCAGGCGACGCAAGCTTGCATGCAATGCCTCGATCAGGTGCTTGCGCTACAATCCCTTGGCATTGGGCGACGGGTTCATGCGGAACCAACCTTTGGATGCCAAAACCAAATCATCGTGTGCTGTCCCGATTGGCGTCAGCCAGCGGTGGGTGGGTTGCCATGCTGCAAAAACGCTGGTGCATTTTACGCAATCCCGCAAGCCTTCGCCACCGGTAAATTTTACAGTTGGCCTTAAGTCACCGATTGCGGGCGTCCGAATGTAGTAGGCATGTCAAGGCATTTCCCCACGCGTCCAGCCGAGGGACGGCCATGAATACGGGCCACAAGCCCAGTGCGGACGCCGTGATTTCCGAATAGCTCCAAATGGACCGAGTCTCATGCAATCAGCCACCGACCAGCAGCCAGCGACCGTCATGATCGGCACTAAGCCCATTACGACTAACCGAGCCAACCGAGTGCGAGCCCTAGTGATGCTGCTCCCGCTGGTCGTCGGCAGTACCGGTTGCTCCACCTGTTGCAACCCGTACGATCACCACTACGGCGCCTTCGGTGGTATTCGGGAGCGGTTGGATCGTATGCGTGGTCGAGTCGGGTCCGTGATCGCACCTGCCGACGCCGGGCCGATGCTCGCCGACGACGTTTATATGGACGATGGCTCCGCACACATCGTCGGCAGTCCCGTGGAAGGCGAAGCCTATAGCGCCGAAGGGGAAGTGATCGACGGCGCCATCATCGATGAGTCCGATTCGGCCATCGCTCCCGAACCAGGCACGGAGTACTAGCCGCTGCTGAGCAACTGCGTACCGTGCGCTCGCTGACAATCGGCGACAATTCGATCGCGGATGGCGTCGGCCTCTTGACGGGTTAGCGTACGTTCGCTGGATTGCAGCGTGAAGCTGAAAATCAGGCGTTTCTTGCCAGTCCCATCCTTAGCGGGATCTCGGTAGGTCTCGCGAAAATGTATGTTTCGCAGACCATTGCCCCCCGCATTCCGCACCGTGCCGACCAAGTCCCCCCAAAGCACGGACTCATCGGCAATCAGGTTGAGATCCTGCACGACGGCCGGGAACAGGATGGCCGCCTCGTATTGCGGGATCGCTCCTGCGGCCTTCAGGAACCCATCGAGCTGAATCTCCGCTACGGTAACGTCTCCACGCAGCCCGAATTGTTTCTTGCCAGCCGCTGAGACCTCTCCCAAAACGCCGCAGCGTTCCCCACGCCAAATGAGTTCACAGGAACGAACGGCATCCAGTAGCGGGGCCTGCACGGCACCGCCCACCTGCCATTCCGCACCGCGGTCAAGTTGGAGGGCCAGGTTCTCCAAGACACCCTTGACGTGAAAAAAATCGCCGTCCGCGGTAAGTCCCAGCATGCGGCGCTCGTCGGGCAAGGCCTCCACATCCGACCCGGGTAAATAAATCCTCGCGATTTCAAAGAGCTGGATGTGCGGATTGGACAGGGCCTGATTTACCTGTCGCGCTCCCAGCAAGCTGGGAATCAGGCTTCGCCGCAAGGTGTCCGCGCCCCGCAGGAGGGGCGTATTGCAGCGTAACGGTTCATGTGGCGTCCAGGGACTAAAAGCCTCCGACCAGTCTTGCGATACCACGCTAACGGTCAAGGCTTCATCAAATCCCATCGCCGTCAAACCATCGCGCACTCGGCCATTCAAACGGTCCCATTCATCGCGATGCGACGCGATCATGGCAACTCGCGCATCCTCGGGTACTTGATCATAGCCATGGACCCGCACCACTTCCTCAATCAAATCAATCTCACGCGTCAGATCCCGACGCCAGCTCGGGGGTACCACCTCGATTTGATTTTCATTCGCATCGATCAGCTGATTGCCGAGCGCTACTAAAATGCGTTGCACAACGTCCGATGGAATCGAGATCCCCAACACGCGAGGCAGCTGGGGGAGTCTCAACACGATGGCAGGTCGTTTGCTGGATTTTCCAGAAACTACATCCACGCTCCCCGCCGCCAACTCGCCACCTGCTACCTGCAGAATCAGTTGACAACAGCGACGGCTAGCCCAGTCGATGCCATCGGGGTCGACGCCCCGCTCGAATCGATACGAGGAAGGGCTGTGCAAACCCACGCGACGGGCCGCGCCGCGAACGGTCAGCGGATCGAAGTCGGCCGCCTCGATGAGAATATCATGCGTCTGAGCGGAAACTTCGGTCTCGGCGCCACCCATGACACCCGCCTAGGCCACCGGTCGCCGCTGGTCGGCGATCACGCAAGTCCCTGGCTCGACGTCGTACTTGCGATGATCGATGGCTACCATCGATTCACCCTTCCGCGCCGCACGCACCACCAACGCGCCTCCCGACAGTCGCTCCAAATCAAAGGCATGCAACGGTTGCCCACATTCCATGAGCACATAATTGGTGACATCCACCACATTGTTGACGGACCCTAGGCCAACGGTTGCTAGCCGTTGAACCAACCAGTCAGGGCTTGGGCCCACCTTGACGTTGCGGATGACACGGGCCACATAACGTGGACACATCTCTGGGCACTCGACCCGGATCTGACATACCGTCGAAATATCGGGGCCTTTGGCATCGAGTTCCAACGCGGGCATGCGAAAGGGAACATCCCATAGAACGCCAATCTCACGGCCAATTCCCAGATGCCCTAAACAGTCCGGTCGGTTGCTCGTGATTTCAAGATCAATCGCCAGGTCGTCGCCAACAGTCTTCGTATGCTCGTGATTGAATCCGGACATGGCCAGCCGATGCGCCAATTCATCGGCCGACATTTTGAGCGGGACATAGTCCTGCAACCATTTCCAGGAGACAATCATTTTGGCACCCGTCAAAACTGTTCCAAGAACCGCACGTCATTCTTATAGAACTCACGAATATCGGTGATTCCGTGACGACGCATGCAGAGCCGCTCAATGCCCAGGCCGAACGCAAATCCTGTGACCTCCTCGGGATCGTAGCCAACGGATTGCAGCACGTGTGGATCGACCATGCCCGCGCCGCCAAATTCCGTCCAGCCGTCGTTCCATTGGAAATCAACCTCAACGCTTGGCTCGGTAAACGGAAAGAAAGAGGGGCGGAAGCGGATATGGACGTCAGTCCCCAGGTAGCTGCTGGCGAACATCCGCAGCACGCTTTTCAAGTCGGCCATGGTGACCTGGCGATCAATCAGCAGGCCTTCCATCTGGTGAAACATCGGATAGTGGGTTGCATCCGCCGTGTCGGGGCGATAGACCCGTCCGAGGGAAATGATGCGGATGGGAGGCGGGGTCCGTTCCATCACGCGAATCTGCACCGTGCTGGTTTGACTGCGCAACAGACGTACCGTATTCCCGGTTGCGCCGGCGACTGATAAGTAGAAATTCTCCAGCGGGTCGCGGGCCGGATGTTGACGTGGAATATTCAATGCCTCGAAATTATGCCACTCATCTTCGATTTCCGGGCCGTCCGCGACCGCGAACCCGAGCCGACCCATGATGTCCTTGAGTTCCTCAATGGTCTGGGTGATCGGGTGTCGCCGTCCGATTCGCTGGCGACGGCCAGGCTCGGTGGGATCAAAGACGTGAGCCTGCGGAACTTGCGTAACACCCGCATGAATCCGATCGCGCGCGGAATCGAATGCCGACTGAATTTGCTGCTTCACTTCGTTGAAGCGTTTGCCGGCGGCCGGTCGCTCATCGGGGGGCACGCCCCCCAACTGCTTCTGCACATCCTTGAGCCGGCCGCTCTTGGCGCCGAGAAACTCAACGCGTCCTGACTCCAGGGTGGCGACATCCTGGGCCCGCGAGAAGGCCTCGAGCGAGTCCGCCGCGAGGCGATCGAGTTCCTGAAAAAACTGCGCTAACCCCATCGATACCTACGCCACTAAGGCGTGCTTGGCCTGTGCCACGACCTGATCAAAGGCCGCCGGATCGTGAATGGCCATTTCGGCGAGCGTCTTACGGTCCAACTCGATGCCAGCCTTTGTCAGCCCATCAATGAATTGGCTGTAACGCAAGCCCCGCTCCCGCACTGCTGCATTGATACGAATGATCCACAGTTTGCGAAATTCGCGGCGGCGAGCGCGTCGGTCGCGAAAGGCGTATGCGCCAGCCCGAACCAACGTCTCCTTGACCGATCGCAACAACCGACCACGGCCACCCGTGTAACCTTTGGCCTTGCGAAACAGTCGTCGTTTTGCCTTGTTTCGCGCCGCCCCTTTGACCGTTCTCATGACGTTTCAATCCTAATTGACGCAATCCTGATTCACCACATTCGAGACTAATAGCTGTTGCCGTTGAGCGCAGTACGGATCGACTTGTGCACGGTCTTATCCACCGCCGTCGTGCCCCGCAAGTGTCGCTTGCGCTTCTGGCTCATGCCGGCTGCCAAGTGGCTGGTGCCCGCTTGGCGATGCATCGGTTTGCCGTTGGCCGACAAACGAAACCGCTTTTTTGTGGCTTTGTGTGTTTTCTGTTTTGGCATCATCTGCTCCAAACGACGTCGGCCCCAGTTGCGGTCGGCTATCGGCCACCTTGCCGCTTCACCGGTCCGGCCGGATTCTGGAAATTGGGCCTCAGTACGAAACGTCTCAGTGTATCGCAGTTGGGAAAGCGTGGGAAGGGGGATCATGGGCTCGGGGAGGTGCCGAGCCCCAGACTCAGCCGGTAGGCATCCCGCTGCGCATCCCGCCCCAGCTGGTCGGTTATTTGCTGCCATTCCCGGGTGACCGCTTGCAGGGCTTCAGCGGCTGATTGGTCCCCCCGCACGGCCGACTGGACACCTCGGTCCAGGGCCCGCATATACCGTTGCGCCCCGGGGAGCCGCGGAGCGCTGAGCCATAGGGTACGGCTCTGACCGGTACGCACGACATCCACATACTGTTGGGCCGCTGCTTGCCCGACCGACGCTTCGCACCAAACGCCGGGCGTCGCCGTTTGGGACTCGCGGAACAGGGTGGTCTCTGGGCTACTCGCGGTGATGGCACTACTGGCGTCCCCACGGCTCAACCACGCGAGGACCTGGCACGCCGCCTGTTTGTCTCGTGCCCCACGAGCGAGCGACGCAAGACGCCCCGCCCCCCCCAACACGGTAACCCGCGTGCTCTCCGTTTCCTCGCGCGGCGTCCATGCGCCTGACTGAAAACGATAGAATTCACGGGCACCGGGCAGTTCCGCGTAGCCGATCGTAAATGGGAACTCGGCATCCGCCATTCGACCGACGGTCGGGGTCGGCCAGCAGAATGCCAACCCGCATTCTCCCCGGTGAAACATCGAGCGCACATCAGCGACCGTCAATCGCTCGGCGTAAGGCGGCCCCCAGCGAGCCGCCGCGATCAACTCGTCCAAAGCGCGCTCATACGGAGGAGTGGCTAGGAGGGGTTCCATCGTGCGCACGTTGAATAATGAGGAAAGCTGTGATCGATCTCGGACGTAGGCCGCGGCCCGCGCCAGCAGCAGCCAACCCGCACAGCCATCGGCCAAAGGCTGGGCCACGGCAACCCAGGGACGATCTGGAGTCGCGGCAGCCGCTTCGCGAGTGGGAGGAGGCTTCAACTTTTCGACGAGGCTGTGACATTCGTCCCAACTCTGCGGCGGCTGCAATCCGCGACGTTGAAATTCCTCCGCATGATAGGCCAGCACCCACTGTGGCGAACCGCAGGGAACAGCCACCGTTTGATCCCCCCAGACCGTTTCCACCAACCGCGTGAGCGGAAATACATCCGCCCGATCCCAATCCTCCGGTGACAACAGGCTCTCGGGCAGCGGCAGAATCCACCGACGTGTGGCGAGTTCCCCCACGAGAGAGGATGGATAGAGGAGAATGTCCGCCGACGGCGCTCGTTTCAGCGACAGCAGCTCGGCAGTCGTAGACGGCACAACAACCAACGGAACCTCCGCCCGCGCCGACCACTCACGTTCAATGCCTCCTGCTAAGGACGGATCATCGATAACCAACACTCGAATCGCGGCGTGACTCAAAGTTGGTTCGGCTGGCGTCACTAGGTCGGCCGGCGGCGAATCGGTCGTCGGCGATCCACAGCCGATCCCCAGACATAATAGAGATAGCAACAGCAGGTGATTCGACTGCGCGCGTTTCGATTGCATGGGCGAAATCATGGGTAAGGAAACCACAGGCAAGATGCCACTAAACGACGCCGCGGCGAATGTCCGACAATGGGTAAAAGGTGCCACGCCAAATAATACCGCCTCGCCATAGCGCTAATCCAATGGACCGCCAGATCGTGTAAAGCATCAGGGCCAGCGACAGCGGCAAGCCTAGCGTCAAGAATACCGAAAAGCCCTGCGTCCAGGCCAGGAGTGCAAACACCGCGTGAATCTGAGCCAGCGCCGCCAAATACCCACTCGACTCCGGCCAAGGGAGCGTCACGGCAAAACCGTAAGGAGACAGCAGGACAATGGCGTAAAATATCGAGTCGCGAATGGCACGCGGCATCGAAAAATCGAAACCGGCAAAACCGTTTTTCTCTAAACCGCGCACGACGCCCCAAGCACCCATCTGCCATCGCACGTCGCATAACTCCCTTCCGTCCACGACATCCTGCCGAAAGCCATGCATTTTTACCAATTTTCCTAGCTTTAGGTCATCGGCCACCTCCATCGCCAGACGTTGATGCGTCCCTAGCCGCGCGTAGGCCTGTCGCCGAATCAAGTTGAACGCGCCCACGCCGACATGGAATCGCACCCAACGGCTGCGTACCAACCACGGCGGGTAGCGAGCGCTGAAGAGCATACTGAACGTCGTCACCATCAGTGCCTCCATGAAACCATGACAGCGCATGCGAGGAAATGCCGCCAAGTGGTCCAGTCCATGCTGCGTAACGTAGGCCATCGCCCACTCCAGTGCCTGCGGTTGAAAAACTATGTCACCATCGGTGAATAAAATCCAATCCGAGTCAGCAACACTGGCACCTTGCCAATTGGCGTGATTCTTACCCAAGAATCCGGTTGGCAGGTCTTGGATATGCAAAACGGATAATCGCGGATCCCCTGCCGCCAACTCGTCCATGATGGGGCCGGTATCATCGGTGGACCGATCGTCGACCGCGACGATATGGAATCGAGGGTAGTCCAACTGCAGCATCGATTGCAACGCGGCGCGAATTTGCAATCCTTCATTACAGGCAGGGACGACGATCAAGACCGCTGGACACGTGGACGTAACTGACGTGATGGATGGGGCGTTCGTTCTCGCGGACGATGCGCGTCGCGGTGCCAATGCGAAGCGTACCATCGGAATCAGACATACCGCATGAACGGCGGCGACGAGCCAGCCGAGCCACATAAGCCGTGCAGACAGTGGAGATACATTCGCCAGCAATGGAAGGATACTCAGATGTTCCATCATCTCACCATACCACCCACCACGTTCGTTCCCAGGGGCTCATCGTGCCACTCATGGCAGTCTCGGGCCCTGAAAAGCAACGCCGTGACGGATTTTGCCAGAAAAATGGGCCTCTCTCGTTCTCAGGGATCCGCCTGGTACGCATCTAGGCTGCTGGCATCGCGGAAGTCTTAGCGGCAAAAAATTACCAAGGGCCACCGAACTCAGAAGCCGGAGGGCGCGCTTACCGCGATCCAAAAATCTTGTTCCGCTAGAAGGGAATTCTCCACAGCTTCCCCAAGACCTGGTTTCCTCGCGATGTGCGTTCGTTAAGATGTGCCTC
>SXHS01000374.1 GCA_005773145.1 Planctomycetaceae bacterium
CGTGCCCCCTGAGTCGCGCGAAGCGATCGTGCGCGTGGGACTATTTGGTGCCACCGGAGAGTTTAGTGTGGATGAGATTGTTCTAGCGGCTCCCTAGGCCCGAGGAGACATCGAGATATGCAGAACACGCCCGAAGAGTCTTCACCCCTGGAATCCCGTGAGGCGGAGGGGCACGATCCACCCAAACGCCCGCGTCGCCAGCGCGTGTTTGGCCGATTTGCGTTCACGATCGTCGCCTTGCCTTTCCTCGTCTATTTCATCGGGATGCAACTGGGCCTGTATCTGGATGGCTTGAATAGCTTTGTGCCGGTGGATACGCAACACAAAATCGTCCGCGGCTTGGTGCAGTCCACGATCGAGGAGTTGAAGACGACCGCTGCGGGGACCGCCGCGTTGGAGGGGGCCAAGGTAGCCGATTTTGCGAAGATCATGGAACAAGAAGGGCCCTCGATCGATGCCTTGCGTGACGCCGGCGGCCGCATCCTTCGGGACGACTCCAAGCTACTGGCCCAACTGCGCGGCGAGTTCGAGAAACTGTTGCAATTGATGGAAGCCCATGAAGAAGGGGATCGCGAGGCCGTCGCCAAGAGGTCCCGCCAAAAGGAAGCGGATGGCGAAGATGTCGGCGAGTCCTGGGTGACGAAATGGTTTCCCACGCACCAGACTTGGTATCCGACGATTTACACCTGCGTGATTACCGTGACCGCCGTGTTGGTGGTCATTGTCTTCGCGGGCTACTTTCGCATACCGGTCAACTTCAGCTTTTGGTCCGTGATCGTGGGTATCGCCGGCATTGTCGTCTGGGTTGGACTGTGGTGGTTGGACAAGCACTACCTGCATGTGGGGGAGTGGGTCGGCGCGGGCACGCGCAAGGCCTTCAATCCGTTTGAGGTGCTCAAGGACGACCCCACCTGGATGCGACAATTCTTGTGGATTCGCTTTGCTGGGCTGGTGGTCATCGTGCCGATCGTTGAGGAGTTCTTTCTGCGAGGCTTCCTGATGCGGTATGTGGACGATCCGGATTGGGACGAAGTCCCCATCGGCGAGAACACGTGGATGGGGATCCTCGCCCCCACGGCGTACGGCGTGCTGGGACATCCCGCCGAGTGGTTGGCCGCGGCCGTTTGGTTCAGCATGGTCACCTGGCTGTTCCTGCGCACACGGAGCATTTGGAACTGCGTGATCGCCCATGCGACGACCAATCTGTTGTTGGGCCTGTTCGTCATCTATTACGGCGTCTGGGAATTGTGGTAATCCCAGGCGTGCCGGTCCACGGCCGAGGGGTCCGTCGCCTTGACCGGATTTGCGGGCGGCGATACCATGCGTGAACCGCCGACCGACCCGTCGGCCTGTGTCGGGTTTGGCCTTGTGACAAGTTTCACAAAGTCGGAAGCTGACATGCGTAACTCTTTTGTTTTTAGGTGTTTATGGATAGCGCCGGCCTCCCCATTTTCCTGTTCGCCCTGATCGCCCTGGCGGTTCCTGTGGGCATGATAGGCCTGGGCGCCCTCATTGGGCCGCATCGCGCCACCGCGGTGAAGCGGATGCCGTATGAGAGCGGCATGGATCCTATCCATGACGCGCGACGTCGGTTCGACGTGCGATTCCACCTGATGGCCATCGCCTTTTTGGTATTCGACGTGGAGTTATTGTTTTTGTACCCCTGGGCGGTCGCCTCGCGCCACCCGGAAGGAATCGACCGGATTCTGCAGGTTTCTCAGGGGTTGGGGGAGCGGGGTTGGGTTCTGGGGGGCGTGTTGGTCTTTCTGGCCTTGGTGGCGGCGGGGTTGGTGTACGAATGGCGGCGGGGGGTGCTGAGATGGCGATAGAGCTGCCGGATAATGTGGTGGTCAGCAAGTTGGACGAGTTGGCCAGTTGGTGTCGCAAGAACAGTCTTTGGCCCATGCCGTTCGCCACAGCCTGTTGTGGCATCGAGTTGATGGCCACGGGTGCGAGTCGTCATGACTTGGCCCGGTTTGGCGCTGAGGTCTTTCGCTTCAGTCCTCGTCAATGCGATTTGATGATTGTCGCCGGGCGTGTGGTGATGAAGATGCTGCCGGTGCTGCAGCGTATTTGGCAACAAATGCACGAGCCGAAGTGGTGCATCTCGATGGGGGCGTGCGCGTCAACGGGAGGGGTCTTCGATACCTACGCGGTGGTGCAGGGGATCGATCGCTTCATTCCCGTGGACATGTATGTGCCCGGTTGTCCGCCACGGCCGGAGCAATTGATTCAGGCCATCATGGATTTGCAGGACAAGATTCAGCGCGAGGGGACCATCATGGGGGACGAGTTTTCCACGCAAGCTCGGCAGCAGCCGAAGCGAGCGCTGGTGGAATTGCCGATCATCGGGCGCCCCTCGGCGGCGTGCGTGCGAGGAACCTACGAGGGGTTGCGATGAACCGTCCACATGAGGTGGCGCAGGCGATTCTCAGCCGTTGCCAGGGGGCTACGACCAGTTCCTTTCGCGACCAATGCCGCGTGCAGGTGCCTGCGGAGCACTTGCTCGATGTTTTGCGGTACGTCAAGCAGGAAGCCGGGTTTGACCTGTTGGTCGACATCACCTGTGTGGACTACCTGCATTATCGGGACGCCACGGAGCGTTTTGGGGTGGTCTATTTGTTGGCCCGCACGGAGTCGGCTGAGCGGCTAACCCTTCGCGTGATGTTGAGCGAGCCGCAGTTGGAGCTTCCATCGGCTGTGCCACTCTGGGAGGGTGCCAATTGGATGGAGCGAGAGGTCTACGATATGTTCGGGATTTCCTTCCAGGGCCATCCCGATCTGCGTCGCATCCTGATGCCCGAGGCCTTCACCGCGCATCCCCTACGTAAAGATTATCCACTGCAAGGACGGGGAGAACGACACAACTTCCCCGTGCTGACCCGCGCGGAGGCCTGACCCCCATGTCGTCGTCGCGATTGTTGCTCGAACGGGACTCACCGCTACCATGCCGTTAGAACCAGCCACACTTGCCCCCCCCAGTGACGCCAGTCGCGATTATCTGTGGACGTTGAATTTCGGGCCACAGCATCCGGCCACCCATACCACGCTGCGCTTGATTTTGAAACTGGAAGGGGAACGGGTTGTCGGCGCGACGCCGGATATTGGTTACCTCCATTCTGGTTTTGAGAAAATCGGCGAAAAGCTGGACTACAACCAGTACGTCACGGTCACGGATCGCATGAATTACATTTCGCCGATGGCGAACAACGTGGCCTGGCATCATGCGGTCGAGACCTTAATGGGTATCACGCCGACGTCACGTTGCCAGTACCTGCGAGTGATCATTTGCGAGTTGGCACGCATTAGCGATCATTTGTTGAGTGTGGGCGCGATGGGGCTCGACGTTGGTGCCTTCACGTTCTTCTTGTATGGCTTTTATCAGCGCGAGAAAATTTACGATATTTTCGAGTCCCTTTGCGGCGCGCGTTTCACCAACAGTTACACGCGTGTGGGGGGCGTCATGCACGACATCACCCCCGTGACCATCGAGAAAATTCGCGAGTTCTTGCGGGATTTCCCCCGCACGCTGGCGGACATGGAGCGTCTGTTGAACCGCAATCGTATCTTCGTCGATCGCACCAAGGGGGTTGGGGTGCTGACCAAAGAGCAGGCGATCAGCCGCAGCGCTTCGGGCCCGGTTGCCCGAGCGAGTGGAGTTCCCCGGGATTTGCGCCGCGATGAGCCCTACCTGGCCTATGGCGATTTCGACTTTCAGGTCTGTTGTGCCACGGCTGGGGACTGTTTCGCACGCTACTACGTCCGCTTGGCGGAGATACGCGAGAGTCTCAAAATCGTGCAGCAGGCCCTGGAGAATCTCCCGGCAGGTCCGGTGAATGTGGGCATTGACGAGCGGGCGGTGCTGCCGGATAAGCAGCAAGTCTATCAAACCATTGAAGGGACCATCACGCATTTTGAGTTGCTGATGTGGAACCGTGGGTTCGAGGTGCCGCACGACGAGTGCTACGCGGCCACCGAGGCCCCCAACGGCGAATTGGGATTTTATCTGGTTGGAGATGGCTCCCATGTGGCCTATCGGGCCCGTTGCCGGCCTCCTTCCTTCATTCACTTCGCGCTCTTTCCGCATCTGATTCATGGGCACACGTTGAGCGACGTGGTGGCCGTCTTAGGGAGCCTGAATATTATCGCCGCCGAATTGGATCGCTGAATTTGCAGGATATCATGACGAAGTCCGATCGAGTCTTAACCGCCGAGATGATCGCCGAGATCCAGGCGTTGTTTCCGCGCTATCCCTTGCGGCAGGCTGTGACCTTGCCGGCGTTGCACGTGGTGAATCGCCACCTGCGACATGTGCCATTGCAGGCCGTGGTGGAGATTGCCGAGTTGCTGCAGTTAGCACCGGCGCAGGTGCAAGACACCTTGACGTTTTACGGATTTTTCAAGCAGGACGCACCGCACGGTCGGACTCGTGCCTGGGTTTGCCGTTCGATTAGTTGTGCCCTGCGCGGCGGCGAGGAGATGCTCGAGTATCTGTGTCAGAAAGCGGGTATCCCTGCTGGCGATACGACGCCGGATGGTGCCTTGACGCTGGAACCGGCCGAATGTCTGGGGGCCTGTGAGCACGCCCCCTGTATGTTGGCGGGTGATCGATTGCATAAGAACTTGGATCGAGATGCCGCTGACCAATTTCTGCGTTCGGTGCGATCGAACGCAGTCGAGACAGGTGAATCGGTTTCGTAACTAAGGGCGAGAACTGGATTGCAGATCAGGTGTGGTGACTGAATCATGGCCGATTTCGAACCCGTGCTGTTAGCCAACATCCATCTTCCCGACAGTCACACATTCGATGTGTACGAGGGGAAAGGCGGGTACCGCGCGCTCCGCAAGACGATGCGCGAGCTCAAACCGGTCGATGTGATCGAGATGGTCAAGGCCAGTGGTCTGCGCGGACGTGGCGGTGCTGGGTTTCCCACCGGGTTGAAATGGACCTTTCTCCCCAAGGATCACCCCGGGCCCGTTTATTTTCTCTTGAATGCTGATGAGAGCGAGCCAGGCACGTTCAACAACCGCATATTGATGGAAGAGGATCCGCACCAAATTTTGGAGGGGTTGATCCTCAGTTGCTTTGCGACGCGGGCCACGGCCGCCTATATCTACCTGCGATACGAGTACCCGTTGGCTCTGGAAAGAATGCAGCGAGCCGTGGACGAATGCTATCGCGCCCGTTACTTGGGGGCGAACATTTTAGGGAGCGGCTATTCGCTTGATGTCACGCTGCACCGCGGTGCAGCCGCGTATATCTGCGGCGAGGAGACCGGGTTGATCGAGAGCCTCGAAGGGAAACGTGCTTGGCCGCGCATCAAACCCCCATTTCCGGCCGTGGAAGGGGTCTTTCGCAAGCCAACCGTCGTGAACAATGTCGAGACGGCAGCCTGCGTGACTCAAATCATGAGTCGAGGTTCGGATTGGTTCAAGTCCATTGGTGTCCCCCCCCCGGCCGACAATCCTCGCGATGCGGGGAGCTATGGCCCGAAGCTGTATTGCCTGAGTGGTCACATCGAAAGGCCGGGCTGCTATGAAGCGCCACTGGGGATCACGGTGAGGCAGCTTGTGGACCAATACGGAGGGGGCGTGTGGCGTGGACGCAAGGCCAAGGCGGCCATTCCCGGTGGGATCAGCATGGGCCTGTTGCGGGAGGACGAGTTTGATTGCCCGCTGGACTTCAGCGGACCGGGGCGCTACGGATGTTTGGGACTGGGAACGGCGGCCGTGGTCATCCTGGATGAGACGGTGTCCATTATGGACTACCTGTATAACAGTGCCCGCTTCTTCGCTCACGAGAGGGGCGGCCAGTGCCCGCCCTGCCGCGAAGGAACGTCTTGGGCCCTGAAAATTCTGGAACGCATTCGCGCGGGCCGGGGGCGTCTCAAGGACTTGGACCTGTTGGCCGAGATCGCTGGCAGTATCGGCATCATCCCAGGGACAACGATCTGCGGTTTGGCGGATGGTGCAGCCTGGCCGATGAAAAATGCCTTGTCCAAGTTTCGCGAGGAATGCGAGGAGACGATCAAGCGGACCAACCCCAAAGGCTGGATGGTGACGGACCCCGTGCCGGCCCTGGAAGCGGGGATCACGGTACACGAATTGAAAGCAGTGCATTAAGCATGGCCACAGTGATTGTTGACGGACAAGAAGTGGAATTGCCTTCGGGCTCGGCCCTGAATGGCATTCAGGTTGCCAAACAGCTCGGCATCGAGGTTCCCCATTATTGTTGGCACCCTGGACTGACGGTGGTCGCCAGTTGCCGCATGTGCTTGGTGGAAACGGGGAGACGTGATCCGGCCACGGGACAGATCACGATGATGGGCAAATTGTCGCCGGCCTGTCAGACCCCCGCCACAGATGGCACCGTATTCGTCACGAATAGTGAAAAGGTTCGCGCCGCGCGAGCGATGGTGGAAGAGGATTTGTTGATTCGGCATCCGGTCGATTGTCCCATCTGTGACAAAGCGGGCGAATGTCACTTGCAGGATTATCATTTCGAGCACGGTCGCGACCAGCGTCGTGCTGATATTCGCCCCTTCACCAGTCGCCGTCGACCTGTGGGGGATACGGTGACCTTGTTCGTGGATCGCTGCGTGATGTGTACACGCTGTGTTCGCTTCACCCGCGAAATCACCGGCACGAGCGAACTGATGGTGATCAATCGGGGAAGCCACGAAGAGATCGATGTCTTCCCCGGCTATCCACTGGCCAACAAGCTGTCCGGAAACGTTGTCGATCTGTGCCCGGTTGGCGCGTTGGGAGATGTGGACTTTTTGTATCAGCAGCGGGTTTGGTTCATGAAGCGGCAGCCGCACGTCTGCGCGGGATGTGCGACGGGCTGTTCGATTTTTGTCGAAGAGAATCAAGATCGGGTCTATCGTCTCAAGCCACGCGAGAATGCGGCGGTCAATCAATGGTGGATGTGCGATGAAGGTCGTTATGGCTTTGCTCACCTGCACAGCCCCGATCGGATGACCTCGCCGCGCCGACGTGGCGACTCGGGGTGGGCGGATGTCGAATGGTCGCAGCTCGTGGTCGAACTCGATCAGCAGTTGCGTGCCGCCGGCCGTTTCGCGGTCGTGCTATCCCCGCATCTGACGGTCGAAGAAGCGTATCTGCTTGCCTGTTATGCCCGTTCGGTCGATGCGCAGGCCTTAATAGCCCTCGGTCCGGTCCCCACCGAGGGAACGGACGAAACGTTTCCCCAAGGATTTACGATTTCGGCCGAGAAATGCCCCAACCGCCAGGGCGTGGCGGCGATCGTGCAGCATTTCCAGGGGAGTCTCTTGGAGTTCGCAGAACTCCCGGCGCGAATGGCGGCTGAGGGGGTGCGGTCGCTCTGGGTTTCCGGCGGCTACAAGACGGATTGGCCCGCCACGGCGGCGATCGATTTTGGCTCCGAGTTGCGATTGTTGATTGTGCAGGATCTGTTTGCCTCCCCGTTGTGGGAGCAGGCGACCTTTCAGCTGCCCGGGGCTGCTTTCGCGGAGCGTGCCGGGTCGTACGTGAATCGACACGATCGGCTGCAATCCTTCGCTTGGGCCATACGACCGCCGGCTGGAGTGATGGTGGAAGGGCAGCTCTACTGGCGACTCTTGGGGCGGCCCGGGTTGTACCAGGCGCGTGAGGTGTTGCATGAAGTTGCGCGCGAGCTGCTGTACTTTGCTGCGGCTTCGGAGCCGATTGCGGAAACAGGCGTGGATTTGAAGGTGTTGCAGTTGGCGAAATGATCCCAGTGGTCTTGGGTTGCCTGGCCGTGAGCCGAAGATTGTGGACTGAGGAGTTTGGGACATCGTGAGCATGTCGTTGTTGCTGGTACCCCTGGTGAAGATCGCCATCATCCTGTTTGGCGTCATGACGGCCGCAGCCTATTTTGTGCTGTTGGAGCGTCGCGTGGCCGCTTGGGTGCAGGATCGGCGTGGTCCCAATCGGGTCGGCATACCGGGGACCAACATTCGGCTGTTCGGTTTGGGGCAGCCTCTGGCGGATGGCTTGAAGATGATCCTCAAGGAGGAATACACTCCCGCTCACGTGGATCGGGGACTGTACCTTCTAGCTCCGCTGGTGATGATGTCCGCAGCGTTGGCGGTCTTCGCGGTGATTCCCTGCGGCAGCACGTTGCCACCGATTCCCGCGTTGGGGTTGCAGGAACCGATCGCGATGCTGGTGGCTCCGTCGTTCGACGTGGGGATGATTTACGTGTTCGCGCTCTCGAGTATCGCCGTTTATGGTGTGATCCTCGGAGGCTGGGCGAGTAACAGTAAGTACAGTTTCTTGGGCGGGCTGCGGTCCAGTGCCCAATTGATTGCATATGAACTTCCGCTGGGGCTCGGCCTGTTGGGCGTGGTTCTGGCCACGGGGTCGCTCCGTTTGGATGCGATCGTCGCCGAGCAGGCGAATACGGGCGTGTGGTTTGCCCTGTCGCAGCCGTTGGGGATGTTGATCTTCATGATTTCAGCGTTTGCAGAGGCGGCCCGCCTGCCGTTTGATTTGCCGGAGTGCGAACAGGAATTGGTGGGTGGCTACCATACTGAATACGCCGGCATGAAATTGGTTGTTTTCTTGACGGCAGAATTCATTCACATGATCACGGCTTCCTTTTTGATCTCGATCCTTTTCTTGGGAGGTTGGCATTTTTGGGGGCTCACGGGAAATGCCGAAACGCCCATCACTTGGACACTAGCCGCGATTCGCGTGGGCGTCTTGTTCGCTAAGGTATTCGCGGTCATTTTCTTCTTTATGATGGTCCGGTGGTCGTGGCCTCGCTTCCGCTACGACCAATTGCTGGCATTGGCCTGGAAGGTACTGCTTCCGTTGGGGTTACTCAACCTGGTGGTCCTGGCCATCCTGATTGAAGTACAGCATCCGCAGGTTGCAGGCGGATGGCTCGATGAGCGGTTCGGGGCTGGCCGCGCGGTCGTGTCCTGGCTCCCCGGATGGCTGCTATTGGTCCTGGCGTTTATGTTGGTTGCTTGGCTCCGTCCGATCATGACGGACAATCGGCCGCGCACGGACGTGGATCTGTTGGATTCGCCATTACAGGAATAAGTCACGATATGAAGGCGGACGACCCTCGCATCCATTGGATCGCGGAACCCAAATTAGGCCTGGCGGGCTCGATGTACCTGCCACTCGTGGTGGGGGGCTTGGTCACGACGGCCAAGCACTTGTTGAGTCCCAAGGTGACGGTGAGTTACCCGGATCAAGAGCCCGAAATTGCCAACCGGTCGATTTATCGTGGGGTTCATCGCTTGAATCGCGACGGACAGGGACGCGTCAAGTGCGTCGCTTGCTTTCTGTGCGCGACCGCATGTCCCGCCCATTGCATCGATATCGTCGGTGCCGAAAGCCCTTGGCCGGATCGGGAGAAGTACCCTGAGAGTTTCACCATCGACGAATTGCGCTGTATCTACTGCGGCATGTGCGAGGAAGCATGTCCGGTCGATGCCATTGAATTGACCAGTCTTTACAATCTGACCGGGCGAAGTCGCGAAGAGATGGTGTTTGATAAGGAGAAGTTATTGAGCGTGTACGATGCCACGCATAAGCAGGAACCCATGCGTTCAGCCGCACACAAAGGGGCGCCCTGATGGATTGGAGCGGGTTCTTATGGGCTGCTGCAGACAGCAGCGAATTGGCTACCCCAATCGGTCCGGCTTGCGCCTGCGTGGCGGGACGCCTGCTGGTGGCCGTGGCGCTTGCCGCCTTGGGACTGTGGTGCCTTCTGGCGTTGGATTCAAAGTGGACACGTCGGGGTGGTGTGGGGTTGGCGGCGGGCGGGGTGTTGTTGATGGCCAGTCAACTTCAACTCGTGCAGCCCTGGGGAGACTGGCTGGGCTTCTGGTTGCTGGCGGCCTTGGCCGTGTTGCCGGCCGCAGCCATGATCGTTTCGCATCGCCCGGTCTACAGCGCCATCTGGTTTGCCGTAAGTTTGCTGGGCGTGGCCTCACTCCTCTTGTGGCAGGGGGCTCAGTTTTTGGGGTTGGCCACGATGGTGGTTTACGCCGGCGCTATAGTGGTCACGTTCTTGTTTGTGCTCATGTTGGCGCTCCCCGCTGGCTATGGCCGCTACGATCGCATTAGTTGGGGCAAGTTGCCGGTGGGCGTGGCCTGCTTGGTCGCAAGCGGCCTCGTGGGACTGTGCGTTTGGGGTTTAAGTCCGGCACCCGGTGCGGCCGGGGAGTCCCCTTGGCAATTGGCCAAGCCGGCATCGACCGGGATGTTATCCGAGGATCTCCTCCACCCGGCGCATGTGGCCCATTTGGGATCGCATCTGTTCACGGAATATCTATTGGCTATCGAATTGGCGGGGGTCCTGCTGTTGATGGCACTGGTGGGAGCCGTGTCCTGGATGGCGCAGGCCCAGCGATATTGGCAGGTGCCTGGAGATGGCGTCGAAAGGACCGACCATGTCTGACACGGCGATTCTTCAGAATCATTTATTTGTGGGGGCCGTACTGTTTGCACTGGGCCTGATCGGCTTCTTGGTGCGTCGCAATGTGATCGTGATGTTTCTGTGCGTGGAGTTGATGCTCCAAGGGGTGGCCTTGAGCCTGGTGAGCTGGTCTCGATACCACGGAGACTGGGGGGGCCAGATGCTCGTGATCTTCATCATCACCGTCGCGGCGTGCGAAGCAGCCCTGGGGCTGGCACTCGTCTGGATCATGGCCCAGCGCGGTGGGAGCTTGGACATCGCCATCTGGCAGACGCTGCGCGAACGCGATCAGGCTCCGTACACCGACCGGGAGGTTCCGGAGGAGGACCGTTCGGTGGAAGATTGGCCTCAGCTAACACCGGCCGGGGTAGAGCCCGTCCATCCCCGTGAAGAGGATATGTACCGTAGCCATGTTTGAAGCGATTTCGTTGCGAACGCTGTTGATCTTAATTCCCGCGTTACCGTTGTCGGGCGCGATCCTGACAGCCATTTTTGGTCCCGCGATTTTGCGCCGGCAGAGTCACTGGCCGACCGTCTTGGGGCTGGCGGCTTCATGCATTTGTAGTTTGATGTTGGCAGTGAAGTGGCAGGGTCAATTGCCGCAGGATGGCAAAGCGGGGCAGGGGGTCGAAGAGGTGGTTACGCTTTGGGAGTGGGTTGGCATTCCGCAGGCCTACGCGCCCTCTCCGGCCACTGGTTTGGCGGCGATTGCCGCCACGGAGAATCATGCCCCGTTGGATTTTCGAATCGATGTGTCGTTGCGAATCGATACGTTGACGGCGACGATGCTGGTGATGGTCACTTTGATTTCGACGCTGGTAGCCGTCTATTCCGTCGGCTACATGCATGGCGACGAGGGATATTGGCGCTTCTTCAGCTATTTGTCTCTCTTCGTGTTTTCCATGACGATGCTGGTCACCGTGAGCAACTTCGTGATGCTGTATGTGTTCTGGGAGGGCGTAGGGGTATGTAGCTATTTGCTGATTGGTTTTTGGTATCGCAATCCGGCAGCCGCCGCTGCTGGAAAAAAGGCATTCTTGGTCAATCGCGTCGGCGACTTCGGATTCGCCCTGGCCCTATTCCTGATGTGGATGACGTACGGCAGTTTGAGCTTCCACGATACGGATACCGTGGCGGGCGTCTTGGGGGCGCGGCGGTTTGCGGGCGAGCTGTCCTTTGTGGGGGGTGGGGTGGGAACCGCCATCTGTTTGCTGTTGATGGCCGGCGCTTGCGGCAAGAGCGCCCAATTTCCACTCCATGTCTGGTTGCCCGATGCCATGGAGGGCCCCACACCAGTGAGCGCTCTGATTCATGCCGCCACAATGGTCACGGCTGGTGTGTACATGATCGCGCGGTGCATGCCGCTCTTCGTGGCGGCACCACAGGCGGCCTGGGTGGTCGCTTGGATCGGCGCGGGGACGGCGTTGATGGCCGGATTGATCGCACTGACACAATTTGATCTGAAACGGGTTCTGGCCTACTCCACCGTCAGCCAATTGGGATACATGTTCTTGGCGTTGGGAATGGCTACATTGGGGGGAGTCACGGCGGGCATGTTCCACCTGTTCACGCATGCCTTCTTCAAGGCCCTTTTGTTCTTGGGGGCGGGGAGTGTGATGCACGCCATGGGAAATGTGATCGACATGCGACGCTTCGGCGGGTTGCGCCATCGTCTGCCGATCACGCATGCGACATTCGCCATCGGCTGTCTCGCCTTGGCCGGCATTTTTCCGCTCTCGGGTTTCTGGAGCAAGGATGCCATTCTGGCGGCCGTCCATGATCAAGCACATGCCACCGGGGCCAGTAGCTATCGGGTGCTGTATGGGATGGCCATGGGGACGGCGTTTCTCACCGCTTTCTACACGTTCCGCGCTTTCTTTATGACCTTCTACGGACCCCAACGCATCCCGGAGGAAGCGGGGCACCACGCGCACGAGTCGCCGAAGGTGATGTGGATCCCGCTGGTGGTTCTGGCCCTGTTCGCGGCGCTGGTGGGGCCGATGCTCGAGTGGACCCATGCCTTCGCCCACTGGTTGCAGTACACCCCTTCGTTGGCCATGATGGCACAGGCGGCCGGAGCAACGGGCGCGCCGGCTGCGTTTCATTGGGATGTGGCCGTTACCAGCACTGCCGTTGCCGTCGCGGGCGTGGCCTTGGCCGCCTTCTTGTATTTGGGCCATCGTCGCGAAGTGGCGGCCTTGCAATATGTGTTCCGCTTCGGCTGGATGAATCCGTCCGAAGCGCCGTCGGATTGGGAATCGGCATCGCCTCACGCGGCGGCCGTTGCTAACGTTACCCGTCCGGGCGGACATCCTACCGTGACCGGGCATTGCCCTAGCGACCATCCGTCCGGCTCGCATGGTCACGAACATGGGCCGGGACTCTTGGCTCTACCTGCCCGCCTTTTAAAAGCCGTCGGCTGTGGTTTGTGGTCGTTGCTTACACTCCCCTTGTGGTTGGGGCAGTTCGTCTCCCCCTACCAGATGTCGCATTCCAAGTTTTTCGTGGACGAGATCTATGATGTGCTCATCGTCGGGCCATTGCGCGGTCTGGCCCACATCAGTTACGTTTTGGATCGAGTGCTAGTGGATGGACTCGTCAACGGAGTCGGCGGACTGCCCGTGCGTCTCGGCGGGTGGCTACGCAAGTCACAACGTGGATTTGTTTCCCTGTACGGATTGTTAACGGTGGTGGGCATGGTGCTGGTCGTGGTGGTTAGCTTCTGGTGGGGAGTATGACAATGGCAAGGTTGCTACTCCAGACACTGGCACTGCCATTCCTCGCCGCCCTGCTCATGCCCATTGTGGCCCGCTTGGGAGACCGGGCGGTACGCGCGTGGACGTTATTGGTGACACTGGTAACGCTGACATTAACCGTGTCCCTTTGTCGCGGGTACTTGCAGGAATCGCCAGGAACGGATGGCTTTGCCGTCTCAGACGTGGCCTGGTTGTCGTCCCACGCAACCGAGATGCCGCTGGTGGCTGATGGTGCGACTGGACCAGGCACGGCGATTTGGGATATTCGCTTCCATGTAGGCCTTGATGGCTTGGGGCTGTGGCTGTTTGCCTTGGCCCCGGTCTTGATGCTCACGTCGATATTGGTGAGCTGGGAAGCGATTCAGGATCGGCCGGCTTGGTTCTACGGCATGTTGCTGTTGTTGCAAGGGGGGTGTTTGGGCGTTTTCGCGGCTCGGGACCTCATTTTGTTCTATGTGTTTTTCGAGTTTACTTTGCTGCCGTTGTTTTTTCTGATTGGCATCTGGGGGAGCGAGCAGCGGGAGTATGCGGCGACAAAGTTTTTTCTCTACACCTTGGCGGGTAGTTTGTTCACGTTTCTGGGGTTATTGGCCATTGTGTTGTGGCATTATCAGCAGGTGGGCGTGTTGACGTTTTCGATTCCCGCGCTGACGGCCGGACTGACCGAACACCCGATCGCTCCCTTTGGCCTACAGTTGGCGATCTTCCTGGCGTTGTTTGCGGGATTCGCCATCAAGGTGCCTTTGTTTCCGCTGCACACCTGGTTGCCGCTGGCGCACGTGCAAGCACCGACGGCGGGTAGTATTTTTCTGGCGGGAGTCCTGTTGAAAATCGGGACGTACGGATTCCTGCGGTTCAGTGTGCCGATGTTGCCAGATGCCACGGCGGCCTGTGCCCCGGCCCTCTTGTGGCTATCCGTTATTGGAATCCTGTACGGTGCCCTGGTTGCGTTGGCGCAGACGGATATCAAACGCCTGATTGCCTATTCGAGCGTCAGCCATCTCGGCTTCTGCATGTTGGGCTTGTTTGCGTTAAACCGCATCGGCTCGTCGGGGAGCGTGTTGCAGATGGTCAATCACGGCATCTCGACTGGGGCACTGTTCGCCCTGGTGGGCATGTTGTACGAGCGTTACCACACGCGAGAAATCTCGGCATGGGGGGGGCTGGCGCGCCGCTTGCCCGTTCTTTCCTGCTTCATGTTCTTGTTCACTTTCTCCAGCATTGGCTTGCCCCTCTTGAATGGCTTCGCGGGTGAGCTCTTGGTGTTGGTGGGCATGTTTCAGCGGGCTTGGCAGGGACAGCTCGCGGAACCGTTCACCCAGCTCAAGTGGATTGCCGTGCTGTCCGTTGTGGGTGTGGTTTTGGGAGCCTGGTACATGTTGTGGCTGGTGCAACGTGTGTTCTTCGGGCCGCTTCGCGAGCCACATGGAATCCATGGAGTGCCGGTCCGCGATCTCAATTGGCGCGAGATTGCCGCGTTGGTGCCACTGGCCGTTTTGGCGTTCTGGATTGGCATTTATCCGCAATTGTTCTTGCGGCCGATTCAGCCTGCAGTGGACGCTCTGACGCACGAGGCCCAAGGCCGCTGGGAGGCCGTTGATCGGCCCCCCCTGGCGGACCGGCAAGCGTTTTTACTGCGAAGGAGCCGATAACTCGTGCCCACAAGTCTTGATATGTTGTTTCGAATGACGCCGGAAATCCTGCTGATCGTAGGAGCCGTCTGGATCATTGTGGGGAATGCGTTTGCGCCCCAGCGGGCGGGCTGGTGGGTCATGGCACTGGCCACCGTTGCGATGGCAGGCTGGGCGCTGGCGCAACAGGGGATGCCGGTTGTCCCTGCACCCAGCACGGGTGGGGAGTCGGTGCACGTGGGGAGTGCCGACGCCGACTCGGTCGTGGTGGCGGGATTGGCGATTCACGATGAGTTGGCGCAGGCAATTCGTTGGTTCGCCATCGTGTTGGCGTTTCTGTTGGTTGTGATGGCTTCACGCGCTGGTGCCGAAAGTCTCTTCGGGGAGCAGTTAGGATCTATTCTGCTCATATTGGCGGGCATCATGATCGCGGCGTCCGCAACGAACCTGGTGCTGCTGTTTCTGGGCTTGGAGCTGGTCTCGATCCCCACATACATCTTGTTATTTCTGGGGCGTGCCAACCGCCAGTCCTTGGAGGCCACGGCCAAGTACTTTCTGCTTAGTATCTTGGCGTCGGCCGTAATGCTCTATGGGTTCAGCTTTCTCTATGGCAGCACCGGTTCCATGGACTTGAGTCGCATCTCCGCCAACGTGCGCGAGCCTGCGTCGCCGTTGGGCGCGGGGGGGATATGGACCATGGGGATGGTGTTGGTTCTGTTGGGGCTCAGCTTTAAGCTGGGTTCGTTTCCGGCGCACTTCTATGCCCCAGATGTCTACGAGGGGACGACCAGCGTGAACGCCGCGTTGTTGGCGGTCGCTCCCAAGGTTGCTGGCATCGTGGCCCTGGTGCGGTTGTTCTTGATGAATTCCATGGAGGTCCATCCGTTCTTGTGGCATATGTTCTTGTTGCTGGCATTGGCGACGATGACGATTGGTAATGTGTGTGCCCTTTGGCAGAACAATATTCGGCGACTATTAGCCTATTCTTCGATCGCGCATGCCGGCTACATGCTGATTGGTTTGGCGGTCGCGCTGGCGATGTGGAAGACCTCGACCGGATTGCAGGGGGCGTCGGCGACTTTGTTCTATTTGGTCGTGTATGCCATTGCCGTGCTGGGCACGTTCGCCGGTTTAGCGTATCTGGCTTCGGCTCGTGACGAGATACAGGATGTGGAACAGTTGGCCGGTATGGGCCGGTCGTATCCCGTGGTGGCCGGCGCTTTAGGCCTGTTGATGTTTTCGTTGAGCGGGATCCCGCCACTGGCTGGATTTTGGGGGAAACTTGGTTTGTTTGCCAGTGCCGTCGAGGCTGCGGGAGTTTCGGCTGCGGGAGTGCGGTCGCCGTGGTTCCTGGTGTTGGTGGTCGGCGGCGCACTCAACGCTGCCATCGCAGCCGCCTATTATTTGAGGATTGTCCGTACGTTGTTTTTTCGATCCGGTACCCAGCAACTGGCGCCAGAAGGGGGGAGCGGCGCGCGTAATGTCGCCGTCTTCGCGGCCCTGCTAACGCTGGCGGTCGGGATCCTTCCCGGGCCCTTGTTGGTGGCGACGCGCAACGCGACGTGCGGCCTGAATCGCGATCGGGCACCCCTGATGGTCACGGCGGCTCCGGTTTCCTCTGGGCACCAGGATTCGATCGTAACTCGCCCTTAGTTCGGCTGTTGCCGATTTAGGGCCCTAAATCGGCAGCACCCGAACGTAGCCGGCGTAGCGCGCAGCGCATGGCCGGCCGCATCGGAGTTATGACAATGGCAACCAGCCGAACTCCACGAAATCAACTGGGCGGATTGTTCGACGCCGCCGTCGTTCCCATCTACGTGTTGGATGAACAACGACGTGTGATTTATTGCAATTCAGCTTGTGCAACTTGGCTCGGAGTGCCGCCGAGTCAGGTGGTCGGCCTGCAATGCGCCTATCACTCGGCCCCCGCCGGCGGCACGGCGAACCGTCCGGACACCATAGTGGACGGGAGGAAGGAAGTTCCATCCGATACGATCACGATGTCCACCCCGGACACGCTGGCCACCTGGCTTTGTCCTCCGCCGGAGGTGTTTAGCGGAGAAATCACGTCGGCGGAAGTTGGGCATACGGGCTCTGAGGGGCCCGGTGCCCGGCGTTGTGCTTATTGTTTGCCGCTGGGGGAACACGTTGCCGAGGTTGTTGGGGTGGTGGTGGTCCTTTCCGTTGCGCCCGTGGAATCCGGAGGCGCGACAGCGAATCCTGCGAATCAACCACTCTGGAATGCGCGAGAATTGCACGAACAGTTGCGAGGATTTCACGAGCAACAAGCCAGCTATTTTCACCTAGATCGCTTGGTGGGTAGCAGTCCCGTGATGCGTCGCGTCCGCGAACAGGTTCATATCGCGCTTCAGACGGGATGTCGGACGTTGATCATGGGACCGCCGGGGAGTGGCCGTGAGCATGTGGCCAGGACGATCTATCACGCCACCCGATCTCGTGCCTCGGCCACGCTGATGCCCTTGGACTGTTCGTTGCTGGATGCCGAACTGCTTGAGGCCACGATGACGTCGCATGTGCGTCGCTGGTCCGAGTTGGTACGCGATACATCGTTGACGATCCTCCTGCTGGAGGTCGACCAGCTTCCACTCGCAGCACAGGGAGACTTGTGTGGCTACCTAGCCATTCCCGAGTTGCCCTTGCGGGTTCTGGCGACATCGCGGCGTTCCTTATGGCCACTGGTGGAGTCGGGCGAGTTCCGGCGGGAGTTGGCGTTAGCGATCAGCCCGTTAACGATCGAGTTGCCTTCCTTGTCGGAGCGTCGCGAGGACATCCCTTTGTTGGCTCAGTATTTGGTGGAAGATCAGAATCGGCGCGGTGGTCGGCAGCTGGGTGGCTTGTCGCCCGACGTGTTGGAGCTCTTCGCCGCCCACGATTGGCCGGGAAACATCGCCGAGATGTCAGACGTCATTCGGCAGTCCGTGCATCGCGCGGAGGAAAGTCGTGTGATGGTCGACGATTTACCTGAGACGCTGCACCACGCCCTGGATGCGGCCGCCCATCCGAGAATACCGGACGAAACGATCCAGTTGGATCGGTTCTTGGCGGAAATCGAAACCGAACTGATTCGTCGCGCCATGCAGCGGGCGCGTGGCAACAAGGCCCAGGCAGCACGCCTGTTGGGCGTCCATCGCGCCCGGCTGCTGCGCAAACTGGGGCCCCAGGATCCCGGAGCCTTGTAACGACTCACCGACAGCTTTAGGATGTGTGAGATCGTGGCAAGTGGCGGATGATGGGATGGGGAGCGGATGGGGGGGCCAAGTGACCGTCGACCGGTTCGCGGATGGGGATCACCCGAATGCCGATTGGCGGAACAAGGCTGGCCGATGTGTCGTCTGCGCAACCAGCGTCGTTTGGGTGAGTGGATTTCGTAAGAATTTGGCTGGTTGGGTGGATTCGTCTTTGTTCGTTCGCGATTTGGCGGATTGCGAGGCGTGTCTGGACGCGTATCCGCTGAGCATCGTGGGGCTGGAAGTGGTCCTGCGGAATCTGGTCCCGGTTGTTTCTATGTTGCGATCATGGGGCTGGCGTTGGCCGGCGGCCCGCGTCGCAATCGTTACCCGCGTCACGGATCCCCACGTCGCGTTGGCCCTGCGGGAGTTTGGGGTCGTGCATGTGGCCAGCTCGCAGCGGGAAATGCCGGCGCTAGTACAGATGATGTGCCGCCACCTGGCATCACTCCCTCGGCCGTCCAGTGCTCTGCGGGATCAAATTCGTCAGCGTCTACCCTGGCCCTCCCAGCCTAAACCTACCAACTAGCAACCGTTTTTTTGGAGTCCATTCAATATGTCACGCCCCCCGATCGACGCCCAGCAAGTTCAGCAGGCCCTCGAGGACTTTTTAGATCCGGAAACCGGACGCAGCGTCGTCACGATGGGCCAATTGCGAGACATTGCGGTTGACGGGGACCAAATTACGGTGACTTTGGCTCTCACCACATTTTGTGCGCCCTTGTGGACAGACACTCAGCAGGCGGCCGTGGATCAACTCAAGGCCCGACTGCCTCATGCGGCATCCGTTCGCGTGCAACTGGTCGAACACCAGCGCCCCCCCGAGAAGTTGGGTCAGATTGGCATCACGGCTAAGAGTGTGATCGCGGTGGGTTCGGGAAAGGGTGGGGTTGGCAAGAGCACGATCGCAACCGCGCTGGCGTGCGCCCTGCAGCGATCGGGCTGTGCGGTTGGGCTTATGGATGCCGACGTTTATGGTCCCAGCATTCCCCATCTGCTGGGATTGTCGGGGCGTCCCGAAGTGGCTGACGGACGCATTGAGCCGGCTCGCAAAAACGGCATGTGCGTGATGTCGATGGGATTTCTGGTTCCCCCCGGCGAGGCCGTGGTGTGGCGCGGGCCCATGTTACACGGAGCCATTACACAGTTCTTGCGTGACACCAATTGGGGACTCTTGGATTATCTGATCATCGACATGCCCCCCGGCACTGGGGATATTGCCCTGACCTTGTCGCAATTGTTACCACTGTCAGGCGCCGTTGTGGTTTGCACGCCACAGGAAGTGGCCCTTTTGGATGCTGTGAAGGCCATCGCCATGTTTCGCAAGGTGGAAATCCCCTTGCTGGGTATGGTTGAGAACATGAGCGGTTTCGTGGCGCCCGATTCACAGACTCGCTACGACATTTTCGGCAGCGGAGGGGCAAAGACCCGCGCGGCGGAACTGAATGTTCCCTTTCTTGGGGACGTCCCCATTCTGCTGCCGATTCGCGAACAGGGTGACAAAGGGCAAATGGATCAACTCTTGGACGATCCTCAGGCCGGGCCGTGCCTGCAGCAGTTGAGTTACCGATTGGTCCAGAATTTGGTCGTGTCGCGTGCCGAGCGTCCACCATTGCCGACCTTGAGCGTGCTGTGACTCAGCGTAGTCGGAGTAGAAAATAGAGTTTGGGCAGAAAATAGATAGAGCCGCTGGGCGGGTCCATCCCCCAGCGGCTCTTTCTCGTCGTGTTCCGGCGAACCGCCCGCACCCGTCGGTCAGGCGGCGAAGATCCGATCGGCCTCAAAGGGCAGGCCCCTAAAGGCGGGCCCCAAAAGGGGATCGTGCCAAGGGAAAAATCCCTTAGGCCGACTTCTTACGTGCTTTGCGCTTTACAGCCTTCTTGGTCGCCTTCTTGGCGGCCTTGCGCTTCTTCCGCGGCGCTGCCTTCTTGGTGGCAGCCTTCTTCTTCTTGGCCACAGTTACGTCCTCCATAAAACAAAGTCCGCGGCGAGTTCTGTCTCGTGGGCTTCCCACTACAGAATGTAGTTTTTTGCCACCGAGCCAACCTCACCAACGCAAAGGTGCCACTCCCCGATGCGGGGCATCCGTCCCCGACAACACAACGCATGTCATCTTGACCGGATGTAGCGTGGCATGTCCTATTTCGGATATTTGTACACAGTCTCAAAAATATTGCA
>SXHS01000375.1 GCA_005773145.1 Planctomycetaceae bacterium
GAAGGGAATGTTCTCGTCGTGCCCACTTTCGGCTTTGGTGGCTGGAGTGAAAATGGGTTCCGCTAATTGTTCGGACTCATGCAATCCGTCCGGTAGCCGCATTCCGCACACGGTCCGATGCTGGCGATATTCCTTCCACCCGGAGCCGGCCAGGTAACCGCGCACCACGCACTCAATCGGGACCACGCGGGTCTTTCGCACCCACATGCTCCGCCCAATGAGGGCCTGCCAGTCGCTGCCGGTGGGGAAATCTTCCGCTTTCAACTCGGCGGAGAGGACATGGTGGGGCTCACCAAGTTGTGCGAACCAGAAGGCGCTAATCTGCGTTAACACTCGACCTTTGTCGGGAATTCCCGTTGGCAAGATCCAATCGAAGGCGCTGATGCGATCGGTGCTGATCATCAGCAGGCGGTCCCCCGCATCGTAGATATCGCGCACCTTACCGCGTCGTGCGGGCCAAGCGGTCAGGTGCGTTTCCAATACGGCGGGCTGACGATAATCGGCGGGTGTGCGCGGCGAAGTCATGAAAGTTTGGCCTTATGCGTTCGGCACCATGGGCAATATTTCGGTGGGTGTGCGACGAAAGCAAACCAGGCACATGTCGTCGGTCTGCGGATGTTCGCCCATGAATTGTTGGACGTTGTCGATCAAGGATTCCCCGAGAGCCTCGGCGTTGGTGGCACTCCGAGCGACTTGCGTTCGCAGGCGGCCCATGCCATACAACTCCCCCTGGACATTCATAGCCTCGCTGATTCCGTCCGTGAATAGGACGACGGAATCCCCCGGTTCAAGCGAACAACGCGCGGCGGCGTAGCCGAAATCTTCAACGATGCCCAGCGGCAGACCGGCTTCCTCGCGGCCGATCTCCAGCAACGGTTGTTCCCGTCGACAGAGAATCGGAGCCATGTGTCCGGCATTGACGACGGTCAATGCATGTTGATGCGGGTCCAGAATCACGATCACCAGCGTGACGAAGCGTCCGTCCAGCTGTTCACCGCAGAGGCGCGCGTTGAGTCGGGTCAATACATGAGCCGGTTCGCCTTCGGTGGCCAGATAGAATCGCGACTCAGACGAGAGGCGGGCCATGAGCAGGGCTGCGGCAACACCATGGCCCACGACATCCGCGATGATTACCGCCACGCGTCCGTCGGGAAATTGCAGATAGTCGAAATAGTCACCGCCGATTTGATTGGCCGGTCGATAAAAGTCAAAAAATTCGTAGCCAAGTGGACGGGGAACCGATTGAGGAAGAAAACTACGTTGAACCTCTTCGGCGATCTTCAACTCCTGCTGGAGCGCCTCCTGCTGCATCGCCCGATCATGCAGTTGCGCGTTGTGAATACCCGTGGCGGCCTGAGATGCCACGCTGGCCAAGATTTCCAAATCGGCCAACTGAAAGCGTTGACCTTGATCTTGGGTGTCGAGTTGCAGCACGCCCAGCACCTCGCCGTCACTCGTAATCAAGGGTGCGCACATCACGGAGCGGATCCGAAAGTTGGCGATGCTCTGGCTGGTATTGAACCGCTCATCGCTCGACGTGTCTGCCGAGAGAAACGCTTCCCGCGATTGCATGGCTTGACGCACAATCGTGCGGCTGATACTGATCGTCTCTTCGTCGCGACCGTCGCGGGTCTTAGTCCAACGAGGTGCGACGTCTCCGCTCTCATCTCGGAGGATGATCAGGCCGCGATCGGCTTGGCGGAAGATCTTGAAGAGTCCGTCGAGCACTTGCGGCAGGACCTCGTCCATCGAGATCGCTCGTCCCAAACTGCGGCTGATTTCCAACAGGGCGGCAAGCGTCAGCTCGGCCCGCTGTCCCGAGATACCCGTGCCTCCCTGTGGGCCAACGGTCACGTCCAATTTGGACATGATCGTGGAACTGCGGCTGGAGGGGTCATCGTCGACCAGGACCACGGACCCGGCTGTCCCCGTTCCAATCGGGCTGCGGCGTCCGATGCGCTCGGTGGGCTCCGGCAAGAACGCAAAGGAAACGTCGCAGACGCGGATCCGATCGTTTTCTTGCAGGGGGTGCCGGTCGCGAATCAGACGATCGTTGACGAAGGTGCCGTTGCGGCTGTTCAGATCCTCGAGGAAAAACGCACCTTGGGCGAGCAGGATTTGCGCGTGATAGCGACTGACCGCGTCGACCTCGACGATGATATCGCAGTCCGGATGCCGGCCCAGCACCATCCGAGGTTTGTCGAGGCGAAACTGGCGGCCCGGTTCCGGTCCCTCGATTTCCTTGAGAATTGCCATGCAGGGTTCACTCACCGGGCATTTGATGCTGATGCCCTGATCCCATCCGCCACGTTACACCCCCGGATTGTAGAAGCGCGTGGTCCCCGACGTCAACCAATCGGACCCCGGCGGTGACGTCGCCACGTTGAGCCACTGCGCCGCTGAAAAGTCGTGGCCGAGACGCCGCTGCCGTTGACGCAACCTACGTGATGAGCTAGTCTTACGACCGAATTCCCCGCCCCCCGATCGGAGGAACGATCGGACGCGGCGAATTGGCCCCTGGTGTAACGGTAGCACGACTGACTCTGAATCAGTTAGTCAAGGTTCAAATCCTTGGGGGCCAGCTGGTCCCAAGTATATTGACCGTAATGACTTGCGTTTCATGGGCTGGTGGCCAGGGCAGGGGGGCAATCGGGTCAGTTCACCCTCGGTTCACCCGCAGAAATGGAAAAGCACGTTGCGACGCCCCACAACTCCGCCGCCAACGCCCCCCAACAGTCCCCAAGGGTATCGATAGTCCTGCTTCCACCCGAATTTCGGCGGGAATCGACCTAGGGTTGCAATCATCGGGAAAAGCGGGACTAATACCCGAAGCGGCGCAGAATCCGGCGCACTCAGCGACACCAGGACCATGCTTCAGGTTCCCGGTCTGTTATGGCCGTCAGGAGATGTCCCCATCGCCCCCCTTAAGATCGCGGAATCGGCGTCTGAGAAGCCGAAGATGGTGGGGGACATGGGAGATCGCTTCGGCGCAGTCCGATGAGGTGACGCCACTTCGGGTTACCAGCCATCGCGAGGACTACGCGAACGAGTGCGATCGAACGCCGGGGGCCCGGACTCGCATCGAAATCGTCCAGCAACTCTTGAGTAATCACGATTCGGACCTGATCCGGGACAGGCCACCCTTCCCGAATCGCGCGCCGCAACATGACGTAGTCGTACGGCTGAGTGGGCAAACCCTGCCCCCAACCCCCACAACTACCAGGGGTTCTCGCGGTCGCCTCCGCCCTCTGGCGGTGTCGTTTCCGGCGTCTTCGTGACGGCATGCAGTATCTTATCATGGACCGGGGAATCACAGCAATTGGTCCCCGCCGGTCGAATTTGCCGAGCGCAGTTGCGGTTATCTGCTGACAAATGACACGCCCTCATTATGCACTTGAGGGAAAGCAGCGCGCACCTTTGGCGGCGAAGAAATCGGTTTCATCAAGGTGCCCCAGGGGGAGGCTCAGA